>CAIWAJ010000238.1:0-7950 GCA_903910565.1 uncultured Rhodospirillales bacterium | reverse complement strand
TGCCGCGGCTGAGGGCACGGCGATGAGCGTGGCGCTCGAACTGCGCGGCCTCACCCGCGTCTTCAACCGGGGCGGTGCGGATGCCACCACGGCGCTCGCGGGCATCGATCTCGTGCTGGAGGCCGGCGATTTCGTCACCCTCATCGGCTCCAACGGCGCCGGCAAATCCACCCTGCTGCGCTGCATCACCGGCCATGAAGCACCCGATTCCGGGCAGATCATCCTCGGCGCGGCCGACATCACCGGCCTGCCGGTGCACCGCCGCGCCGCGCACATCGGCCGCATCGCGCAGGACCCGCGGGAGAGCTCCTGCGCTTCCATGAGCATCGCCGAGAACCTCGCCATATCAGCGATGCGTGGCCAGAACCGCGGCTTCGGACGGGCGGTAACCGCCTCCCGCCGCGCCCAGTTCCGTGCCCTGCTGGCCGAGACCGGTTTGGGCCTCGAGGATCGCATGGACGCCCGCATGGGAACCCTCTCCGGCGGCCAGCGCCAGGCCGTCGCGTTGCTGATGGCCACGCTGGCCGAGCCCGGTCTGCTCCTGCTCGACGAGCATCTCGCGGCGCTCGATCCCCGCGCCGCCGCCTTGGTGATGGAGCTGACCGCGCGGCGCATCGCCACCAACCATCTAACCTCTATTATGGTTACGCATGATATGCAGGCTGCTATCGCCTGGGGCAGCCGGCTGGTGATGATGCATGCCGGCCGCGTGGTGCTTGATGTCAGGGGCGCCGAGAAATCCACCCTCACCGTCGCGGGTCTGGTCGCGCGCTTCCGCGCCGCCAGCGGCACGGCACTGGCCTCCGATCGCGCCTTGTTGACGCTGTGAGGCGGTCGGGCGAAGACTGCGGGAGCAATCAGGGAGGGGTGCGATGATGCGTCGGATGTGGCTTGGAGTTCTCGCGGGGCTGGCGCTCACTGCAAGCGCGCACGCGCAGCAAGCGGCGCCCACCCCGGGCCGCACTTACAAGGTCGGCTATTCCCAAATCGTCGACCACCCCGCGCTGACCGCCACCCGCAACGGCCTGCTCGAAGGCCTCAAGGAGGCCGGCTTCATCGAGGGCAAGAACCTGGATTTCCGCTACCTCAACGCCCAGGGCGACGTGGCGAACGCGCGCAACATCGCCGAGAAGTTCCTCGCCGACAAAGTGGACGTGATGGCCCCCTGCACCACCCCCAATGTGCAGGCTGCCATCCGGCTGACCAAGGGGACGGACATGCCGGTCGCCTTCGGCTGCGTCACCAACCCTGTCGATTCCGGCATCCTCGCCGCGCTCGACAAGCCGACCGGCACCAACGTCGCCGGCATCTACGGCATCCCGCCGGTGGCAAAGATGTTCGACGTGCTGCTGAAGCTGAACCCCAAGGCGAAGATCATCGGCACAATTTTTAACCCGGCCGAAGCCAATTCTGTGACGCTCAACAACCTCAACAAGGCGGAATCGGCCAAGCGCGGCCTCACCTGGGCCGAGGTTCACCTCTCCTCGTCCGCCGAAATGCTCACCTCCGCCCAGGCCCTGGTCACCAAGGCCGACACGCTGCTGATGCCGCAGGACAACACGGTCGCCTCCGCCTTCGATGCGGTGGTGAAAGTTGCGCGGGACAACAAGATCCCGCTGTTCTCCTACGACACCTCCGCCGTCGAGCACGGCGCCATCGCCTCCTATGCGCAGAACCAGCACCAGGCCGGCGTCGACTGGGCGAAGGAGGTCGTCGTCCCCGTCCTGCTCGGCAAGGCGCCCGGCACCATGATGCCGGCGACCTATAAGGCATTCGACCTGCTGCTCAACAAAGGCGCCGCCGCCGCCGCCGGCGTCACCCTGCCGCCCGAGATGATCGCCGCCGCCGTCAAGGTATGGAACGACTGAGCGGCGATATCTGGGCCTTCGCCCAAGCGCTCTACGCCCGCCCCGGCTTTGCCGACGCGGCCCTGCATGTGCAGGACCGCCATGGCGGGGACGTGTGCCTGCTCATCGCCATGTTCTGGCATGCGGCGCGGGGCAACTGCCCCGGCCCCGCCGACGTCGCCACGCTCGATCTGGCCGCCGCTCCGTGGCGCGAAGCCGTCATTCGCCCCCTGCGCACCGCCCGACGCGCGATGAAGGCCGAGCCGGCCGCCGAGGCCCTGCGCAGCCAGGTCAAGGGCATGGAACTTGAAGCCGAACGCACACTTCTGGAGCGTCTCTCCGGCGTCGAACTGCACGGTGACGGCACCGTCGCGATCGCCCTTGCCAGTTACGCCGCGCGACTCAGTGCCCCAATCGACGCTCTTGCCGCGCTCATGCCGGCTCCCGCCGCGCCGAGCCGCGGGTAGCCGCCAACGGCAGATGGCGCAGCCTGCCCGGGCGGGGTTCATGTGAAGCGCAGGGGTGGAGCACGAATCTCTCGCACCACCCGGCCGCGGAGAATGAAACCCTGCGGAGCCGCCCATCTTCGCAAATCCCGTCTATTTACACTGCCCGGCTTTGCCGACCATTTTCGTTATGCGCCCGCCACCTCACGGAGATCCCGGCCATGACCAAGCAACTGCATCTCGGCGCCTTCATGCGCCCCGTGGGCATCCACACCGCCTGGTGGCGCTACCCCGGCGCCTACCCGGACGCCAACTTCAACCTCGCCCACCTCGTCCGCTTCATTCAGAAACTGGAGCAAGGCCGCTTCGACGCCTTCTTCATGGCCGACCACCTGGCGCTGCTGAACCTGGATATCGCGGCCCTCCGGCGCAGCGCCACCGCGACCTCCTTCGAGCCGTTCACCCTGCTTTCAGCGCTCGCCATGGTCACTGAGCGCATCGGCCTGGTGGCCACCGCATCGACCACCTTCGATGCGCCCTACCACATCGCCCGCCGGTTCGCCTCGCTCGACCATATCAGCGGCGGCCGTGCCGGCTGGAACATCGTCACCACCTCAAACCCCGAGGCGGCGCTGAATTTCGGGCTCGACGAACACATGGAGCACGATGAGCGCTACGCCCGGGCCCGCGAATTCTACGGCGCGGTCGCCGGCCTATGGGACAGCTTCGCCGACGACGCCTTCATGCGCGACCAGCAAAGCGGCATTTTCTTCGACCCCGCGAAGCTCCACACGCTGAACCACAAGGGCCAGTACCTCTCCGTCCGCGGCCCCCTCAACATCGCCCGCCCCGTGCAGGGCCACCCGGTGATCGTGCAGGCCGGCGCCTCCGAGGCCGGCCGGCAGTTCGCCGCCGAAACCGCCGAGGTTGTCTTCGCCTCCGCCCGCACCCTCGAGGACGGCCGCGCCTTCTACGCCGACATGCAGCGCCGCCTCCGCGACGCCGGACGCCCAGCCGGCGCGCTGAAAATCCTCCCGGGCGCCCTCGTCGTCGTTGGCCGCACCGACGAAGAGGCCGCCGCCAAACTCAAACTCCTCGACAGCCTGGTCCACCCCGACAGTTCGCTGCCCAACCTCTCCATCCGCCTCGGTGTCGATGCCAGCAAATTTGACCTCGACGCCCCGCTGCCCGACCTGCCCCCCAGCAACCAAAGCCAAAGCGGCCAGGCCAGCCTGATCAAACTCGCCCGCGCCCAGAACCTCACGGTCCGCCAACTCGCCGAAATCGTCGGCGGCTATGGCGGCCTCAAACTGGTCGGCACCCCCCAGCGCATCGCCGACACCATGCAGGAATGGCTGGAAACCGGCGCCTGCGACGGGTTCAACGTGATGTTCCACTCCGTACCGGAAGGGCTCGATGACTTCGTGGACCATGTGGTGCCGGAACTGACCCGCCGCGGCATTTTCCGCGAGGCCTATACCGGCACCACGCTTCGCGACCACCTCGGCCTCGTCCGGCCAGAGAACCCCTTCTTCCCCGCGCCCTGAGGCGCGATCGGGCGAAGAAATATTTTCACCTCCGGGACGGCGTGGTGCGGAATATGAGCGCCATGCGAATGATCGCGCATGCTAACTGCCTGCCGTATCACGGCATTGCCGATGCCAGCGCGCATCATTGCTGATATGCGCAGAGCAAGCGTGCCATCGCCGGGCATCGTCCAGATCCTTGTGGCTGACATCAAACGCTTCTTATAATAGCTGCAAGGATTGAGAATTGAAGTTCGGTGTCCGGTCGGATCAAACTCGGTCGTACCGTACTGCGATCTGTCCGATTACGACCCAACAGGCGCGGTTTGCCTCGCCAAACGCCGCGCCAACGAAGTGAGATTTTCCGGCGTCTCCCGTCATTGAGACGCGCTTCCCCCCCTCACCGAGGGGCAAACCACGGGCAATCGGTCAACCCAGCCGGTGCGGCGGCGGGCGGCCCGAAAAATTCGGAGTGGAACGATGAGCGGCACTGTTGACAGCGCGACCGCCAAAATCACCTTTTCCCAGCTCAACCAAACCACCTACCAATACAGCATCAGCCTGACCAACACCGCGGCGGCGGCGCGTATCGAGACATTCTGGTTCGCCTGGGATGACCTGCCCGACGCCAACTTCATGACGGTGAACCCGGTCAACGTCACCTCCCCCTCCGGCTGGTTCGCCCTGGTCACCCACATCTCCTCCTCCACCCCCGATGGCTACGGCATCCAGTTCTACACCCCGTTCTCCGGCAGCGCGCTGACCGCCGGCCATACCCTCACCGGCTTCTCCTTCCAAAGCACCGAGACGCCGGCGCAGATGTTCGCCGCATCGCCCTTCGAGCCGAGCTTCAACACGCTCTCCTCCTTCGTCTACCCGAACTGGCCCCCAACCGTCGGCGACCCCAACGGCTTCAACCTGGTCGTCGCCTGCTTCGCCGCCGGCACCCGTATCCTGACCGCATGCGGCGAAATCCCCGTGGAACACCTCACCGAAGGCGCGCACGTCGCCACCCTCGACGGCCGCTTTCAGCCGATCCGCTGGCTCGGACATCGCCGGATCGACTGCCGCACCCACCCGAGCCCCGCCGACGTCCAGCCCATCCGCGTCCGCGCCGGTGCCTTCGCCCCCGGCGCCCCCCTGCGCGACCTGCTACTGTCCCCCGATCATGCCGTCCATGTCGATGGCGCGCTGATCCCGATCCGCCACCTCGTCAACGGCGCCACCATCGCGCGCGAACCGCGCGACACCGTCGTCTACTGGCACGTCGAACTCCCCACCCATGCCGTGATCCTGGCCGAGGGATTGCCCACGGAAAGCTATCTCGATACCGGCAATCGCGCCGCCTTCGCCAATGGCGGCGCCCTCGCCCTCGCCCACCCCGATTTCGCGGCCGGCGTCTGGCATGCCCAGGCCTGCGCCCCGCTCGTGCTCGACGGCCCGGCTGTCACGTCGGTGAAGCAGCGCCTGCTGAGCCGCGCCGAAACCCTTGGCTTCAGCGCCCGGCCCGAGCCGCATCTGCGTCTCCTCGTCGACGGGCACCCCATCGCACCCACCATAGACGGCGACCGCTACCAGTTCGATCTCCCCCCCGGCGCCCGCGAGGCCCGGCTTCAATCCCTGTCGGCGGTTCCCGCGGAAATCGCCGCCGATGCGCGCGATCCCCGCCGGCTCGGCGTCGCGCTGGCTGACCTCCGTCTCGATGGCCGCCCGGTCGAGCCCCCCGTCGCCGCCGGATGGCACGCGCCGGAGCCTGGCCTGCGCTGGACCAGCGGTGACGCCGCTTTGCACTGCGCCGGCGCCCGCCGCCTGGAGTTCGCCCTGGTCGCCGCACTGCGCTACTGGCACTCTCCCGCCGCCTGAACGCCCCCGCCGCACGCGCGGCGCCCAACCCCACGGAGATCGAATGGCACAGGACCTCGGGACGCGCACTTTCCTCGGCATGCTCACGCCGAGTTCGAACACCGTGCTGGAACCGCTGACCACCGCGATGCTGGCCGGCCTCCCGGAGGTGACGGCCCATTTCGCCCGCTTCCCGGTCACCGAAATCGCGCTCACCCCCTCCGCCCTCGGCCAGTTCGACGACAGCCACATCCTGCGCGCCGCCGAAATGCTGGCCCACGCCAAGGTCAACGTCATCGCCTGGAACGGCACCTCCTCCGGCTGGCTCGGCTTCGAGGCCGATGAACGCCTCTGCCAACGCATCACCGCCGCCACCGGCATTCCCGCCACCACCTCGATGCTCGCGCTGAACGAGCTGCTCGCCCGCCTCGGCGCCAAAACCCTCGGCTTCGTCACCCCCTACCGGGACGACGTGCAGGCCCGCATCCTCGCCAACTACGCCGGCCTCGGCCTCGCCTGCCCGGCCGAACGCCACCTCGGCCTGCAAGACAATTTCTCCTTCTCCGAGGTCACCGAGGCCACCATCATGGCGATGGCCCGCGCCGTCGCCGTCGCCGTCGCCGCCGGCGCCTCCCCGCCGGATGCCATCGCCATCGTCTGCACCAACATGCGCGGCGCCCCCGTGGCCGCCGCCCTGGAAGCCGAACTCGGCCTCCCCGTGCTCGACAGCATCGCCACCGCGGTCTGGAAATCCCTCGCCCTCGCCGGCATCAACCCCGCCCGCGTCACCGGCTGGGGCAGCCTCTTCGCCGTGCCCGCCACACCCTGACGATCGGCCGGCCGGCCGCACGAACCGCACACCCGGCCTGCCCAAATCAGCGCCAATCGTTAACGCACGCGGTTGACCCCCCGCTGATGATCCCTTGCGCGGCACCTGCCATTTCAGCCGCATGGCCCTGGAATTCCTCCGCTCCTTCTTCAAACGCCCACCCACCGCGCAAGGCGCCGCCCCGCGGTCCGGCCCGGCCCATGGCGGCTTCGCCGAACGCCCCGCCACCTGGTCGCCCGGCTATGCCGCCTCCAGCGCCCGCGCCCCCGCCGACCCGTCGTCCCAAGCCGCCGGCCCGCTCCCCTTCCCCAGCACCGGCCCGCACGGCCACCGCGAACGCATGCGCGCCAAACTGCTGGACCGCGGGCCCGACGCCCTCGCCGACTACGAACTGCTCGAAATGCTGCTCTTCTTCGCCCAACCCAAAGGCGACACCAAACCCCTCGCCAAGCGCCTGATCAACCATTTCGGCAGCTTCGCCGGCGTCCTCGCCGCCCCGCAGGACGCCCTGCTGCAAACCACCGGCCTCGGCCCCCACAGCGTCGCCGCCCTCAAACTCGTCCAGGCCTCCGCCATCCGCCTCGCCCGCGCCGAGGCCGTCGAAGCCCCCGTGCTCTCCAACTGGGACCGCCTGATCGACTACCTCACCGCCGCCATGGCGCGCGACAAGGTGGAGCAGTTCCGCATCCTCTTCCTCGACACCCGCAACCGCCTCCTCGCCGACGAAAAACAAGCCAGCGGCACCGTCAACCACACCCCCGTCTACCCCCGCGAAGTCGTCAAACGCGCCCTCGAACTCCACGCCACCGCTCTCATCCTCGTCCACAACCACCCAAGCGGAGACCCCAGCCCGTCCGACGACGACATCGACATGACCCTCGAAATCCGCAGCGCCGCCCAGGTCCTCGGCATCGTCCTGCATGACCATATCATCATCGGCAACGGCAAATGGTGCAGCCTGCGCCGGGAGGGCTACCTTTAGTGGCGGCACGCCATCAGGGAGGGGAAGGGTGTTCTTTTTGTGAACAAAAAGAACCAAAAAACTTTTCCTGACTTCGTTGCCGTTGGCGTGCCTCCCGGGAAGGCGGGAGTGGTACAAGCTATTGGATTGCGGTTTTTTGCTTCTTTTTTCCAAAAAAGAAGTGCTTCCTTCCGCTTGCCTTGCCTTCTCTTAGTTTTTCGGGTTCTCAAGTGGACAGGGTAAAAAAGACTTTTTATTCCGTTCCATGACGTTGGCGTACTCCCCGTGGATGGAGGGGGTGGCACAAACCAAGAGGACGAAAATTTCAGCTCCCATTTTTCAAAAAAGGAGTGCGTCTCTTAGAGTCTGACTCGGAATTGATGAAAACGGATCACGCTCGTGCCAGGCGTCTGGTGAGCAGGCGGATGTGTGCGATGAGCAACCATGCGCTCGCGCTGGAGATCGTCGCCTCGAAATCCTTGGCGAGCCTGCGGCATCG
>CAIWAJ010000237.1:0-5946 GCA_903910565.1 uncultured Rhodospirillales bacterium | reverse complement strand
GAGAGCACGGTGTAGCCCCGGTAGGTGCAGGAGACCGGCGCCCGCTCGGCGACGCGATAGGCCGCGAAATCCGCCGCGGTGATGACGCCGCCGCCCGCGTGCGCGGCCGCCTCGACGGCGGCGGGAATGCGGCCTTGGTAGAAGCCGGCGGCGCCCTCCGCGGCGATCGCGGCGAGCGTGGTGGCGAGATCGGGTTGGGTGAGGCGGTCGCCGGGTTGCAGGCGGCTGCCATCGGGCCGGAGGAACAGGGCGGCGAGCGCGGGGTCTCGGCGGAAGGCGGTGGCGCGGAGTTCCAGTATGTCGGTATCGCCGCGGGTCAGCACGAAGCCGTCGCGGGCGAGGCGGATCGCGGGCTCCATCACCACATCGCGCGGTAGGGAGCCGTATTTGGTGCGCGCCAGTTCGAGCCCCGCCACCGTGCCGGGCACCCCCATGGCGCGCCAGCCGAACAGGCTTGCCCCGTCAATCGCCTTGCCGGCGGCATCGAGATACATGTCCCGCGTTGCGGCCGCCGGGGCGGTTTCGCGGAAATCGAGGAAGACGTCCCGCCCGTCAGCCAGATGCAGCGTCATGAAGCCGCCGCCGCCGATATTGCCGCAGCAGGGGTTCACCACCGCCAGCGCGTAGCCCATGGCCACCGCGGCATCCACCGCGTTGCCGCCGCGTTTCAGCATGGCGAGCCCGGCCTCGGAGGCGAGATACTGCGCCGAGACCACCATCCCGTTCGCCGCCTCCACCGCCGGCGGCGAGGCGGCCAGCGCCGGGCCGGCGAGAACCCAGGCCAGCAGCGCGGCGAGCCAGCCCCTCACGGGATCGCCCTCATGCAATCGAAGGGATTGTCACCCCGATCATGTCGCCCTCGCGCACGATGGCGGCGAGTTGTTCCTCGCTCCACCCCTCCGTGCCCTCCGGCCGCCGCGGCAGCACCATCCAGCGGTAATCCGCCGTGCTATCCACCACCCGCAACCGAACGCCCTCCGGCAGCACCGTCCCCCACTCCCCGATCAGCCCGCGCGGATCGCGCACCGCCCGCGCCCGATAGGCCGCCGACTTGAACCAGAACGGCGGATACCCCAGCACCGCCCGCGGATAGCAGGAGCACAGCGTGCACACGACCAGGTTATGCACGTCAGCCGTATCCTCCAGCACCCCCAGCGGCGGTAGCCCGCGCATCGGTATCGCCAGCATCTCCGCCGCCGCCGTCCCGTCCCGCAGCATCAGCGCCTTGTACTCCGGGTCCACCCACGCCTTGGCGACCATCTTCGCCCCCTGCGCCGGGCTGCCCCCATCGGTGATCCGGATCCGCTCGGCGATCTCCTCGGTGGTCATCACCCCCTTGGCCACCAGCAACCCACGCACCGCCTCCAACAGCCGGTCCGACGGGGTCTCCAGAATGTCGCTCATGCCGCCACCTCCAGCCAATGCTCGAAAATCTCGATCACCAGTTCCTCCGGCGCCGCCCCTTCCGGCCAGAAGGGCTTCGGGTCAAACCGCACATGATACAGCGCCCGCACCGCCGCCGGCCGCGCAAACGCCAGATCCTCCGGATTGGGAAAATCCCCGAGATGCCGCTCCACCACCCCCGCCTCGCCCCGCACATAATGCGGCGTGCGGATGTGGCACTTCCCCCGCGTCTCCGGCCAGTCGAGCTTCACCCGCACCCGAGTGCCCGGCGCGATCAACCGACCTGCCCCAAAGCCGCCCGCAACTCGTCCTCGCTGAACACGCCGCTCGCCAACATGTTCTCGGTGATCGAACGCATCCACCGCTGATAATACGACATCCGCAGATACTGCTCCTCCGGAATCGCCTCGATCGCCCGGCGCATCTCATCCACCGACATCACCTTGCGCATCCCCAGCAACTGCCGGATCGCATCCACCTCGCGATCGAAATCCGTCAGTGCATGCGGCTCGGTATCCACCGGATCGCACATGAACTTCGAAACCCCGCCCATGTCGTGCATCGCTCTCGGCAACTCGTCTTTCATGGCATCGCTCCACAGAAAGTAAGCAAGGCGCCCTTTTGGAAAAAAGGGCGGCAAAAACCTTTATCCGTTATCCTTCGATCTGCACCAAACGGTGCGTCTTGCGGCCCGACGAAAGCCGCACGCCTTCGCGCAACGCCGCCTCACCCACCACGACAGCCTCGTCCTTCACCACCACGTCGTCCAGCCTGGCGCCGCCGCCGCGGATCAACCGCCTGGCCTCCCCCCCCGTCGCGGCCAATCCGGCCAGCACCAGCAACCGGAACACCGGCACCCCGCCCTCGCCCAACTCGCTCGCCGCAATCCCCACTCTGGGCACATCCGCCCCGCCGCCCCCCTCGAACTGCGCCCTGGCCGTCTCCGCCGCCGCCTCCGCCTTGGCGCGGCCATGCAGGATCGCCGTCGCCTCGGTCGCCAGAACCTTCTTCGCCTCGTTGATCTCCGCCCCGCCCAACGCCTCGAGCCGCGCGATCGCGCCCAGCGGCAAATCCGTGAACAGCTTCAAAAACCGCCCGACATCGGCGTCCTCGGTGTTGCGCCAGTACTGCCAGTAGTCGAACACCGGCACCCGCTCCTCCGACAGCCACACCGCCCCCTTCGCGGTCTTGCCCATCTTCGCCCCCGAAGCCGTCGCGATCAGCGGCGTCGTCAGCCCGAACACCGTCTTGCCATCCGTCCGCCGGCACAAATCAATCCCCGAGACGATATTGCCCCACTGGTCCGACCCGCCCATCTGCAGCGTCACCCCATAGCGACGGTTCAGCTCTCGGAAATCATAGCTCTGCAATATCGAGTAGTTGAACTCCAGGAACGTCAGCCCCTGCTCCCGCTCCAGCCGCGACTTCACGCTGTCGAACCCCAGCATCCGGTTGACCGAGAAATGCACGCCGACCTCGCGCAGCAGCCGGATATAGCTCAGCTCCTCCAGCCACTCCGCGTTGTCCGGCATCACCGCATCCGTCGGCCCATCGCCAAAATGCATCAGCTTCTCGATGTTGCGCCGTATCCCCGCCTTGTTCACCGCGATCTGCTCATCGGTCAGCAACTGCCGCGCCTCCTCGCGAAACGACGGATCGCCGATCTTCGTCGTCCCCCCCCCGATCAGCGGCATCGGCCGATGCCCATGCCGCTGCATCAGCCGCAGCAGCATCAACGACACCATGCTCCCCACATGCAGGCTGTCCGCCGTGCAGTCGAACCCGATATACCCCGACACAACGCCGGACTTCAGGGCCGATTCGAGCCCCTCGTCGTCGGTGCACTGGAAAACGAAGCCGCGGGCGCGCGCTTCATGGAGGAATTCGGCGGTGGGCATGGTGATGTTTCCGGTCTTGAGCGGCCTGCGGGCTAGCATAAAGCACCTTCCATGAAAATGCTCCGCACCATCGGCCTCATGAGCGGCACCTCGCTCGACGGGGTGGACGCCGCCTGGCTCGAAACCGACGGCACCCAAATCGGCCGCTTCGGCCCCGCTTTCACCCTCCCCTACGACGCCACCCTGCGCGGCGATCTCCGCCGCCTGCTCGACCTCGCCCCCAGCCTCTCCCCCACCGATCCCTTCCTCGCCGACGTCACCGCCCGCCTCACCCAGCGCCACATCGAAGCCGTCGCCGCCCTCGCCGAACCCGCCGATCTCATCGGCTTCCACGGCCAAACCATCCTCCACCAGCCCGACCGACGCTTCACCTGGCAAATCGGCGACGCCGCCGCCCTGGCCCGCGCCACCAACACCCCCGTCGCCCACGATTTCCGCACGGCCGATGTCGCCGCCGGCGGCGAGGGGGCGCCTTTGGTCCCCGTCTTCCACCAGGCCCTCGCCGCCCCCCTCGAAAAACCCCTCGGCGTGCTGAACATCGGCGGCGTCGCCAACATCACCTGGATCGGCGCCCATGGCGGCCTCCTCGCCTTCGATACCGGCCCCGGCAACGGCCCCCTCGATGACTGGGCCGCCAAACACTCCAACCTCCCCATCGATGCCGATGGCGCCCTCTCCGCCCAAGGCACGCCGGATGCCACGGTGCTCGCCCACCTGCTCGCCCACCCCTACTTCGCCCGCCCCGCTCCCAAATCGCTCGATCGGCTGGATTTCGGCCGCGCCCTGGCCGCCTCCGGGCTCGATGCCCTCTCCCCCGCCAACGGCGCCGCCACCCTGGCCGCCTTCACCGCCGCCGCCGTCGCCGCCGGCCGCCTGCCCGGCCCGGTCAAACGCGTGCTCGTCACCGGCGGCGGCCGCCACAACCCCACCATCATGCGCCTGCTCGCTGCCCGCCTCGGCATCCCCGTCGAACCCGTGGAAGCCGTCGGCTGGGACGGCGACGCACTCGAAGCCCAATGCTTCGGCTTCCTCGCCGCCCGCGTCCTGGCCGGCCTGCCCCTCAGCTTCCCCGGCACCTCCGGCGCCCCCTGCGCCATGCCGGGGGGGCGGATCGCGCGGCCTTGATGGAAGGAAGGCAAGCGCTTCTTTTTTGTAAAAAAGAAGCAAAAAACTTTTATTCGTTATCCTCCTTCTCCATCGCAATCCGATGATGATACGAAATGATAAGGCGCGTCTCATTATAATCTCGAATTGACAGACCCTCCGCTTTGATGGTAATTTTCCGCTGTATCATCTAGGGACGAGGACGTTATGGTTGATCAGGCCTCACCTCCTCGCCCCGTAAATCCGGCTGGACTCCCGGATTTTCCGAGCGGCGCTGCAAGCGATTTCGGGGCGATACAGGCAAGGTGGCGGGCTTCTAATCAAATCGCGCAGTCGGCCATCCGCCGCCCAATTGCACGGCGCCACCTGTTCAACGTCGCCGCCTCCGTCGGCGGATCGTATTTCGACGTGACCGCCTAAATTCAATCAGGTGACCTCGATTACGCCCCCGCGATCCAGCGTGCGGTCTCGGCCGCCCTCGATGCCGGGGCGGGCGTGGTCTACATGCCACGCCTGAACAAGTTGCTTCCGACAACCTCGGCCGCGTCAAACACATCTACACTCACCGTCCCCAACGCGCTCTTGAGCGGCGCTACCGCCGGCATGATCGTCTCCAGCGGCACCTTCATCCCCTCGGGAACCACCATCCAGACGGTCGGCACCAGTTCGATCGTCATTAGCCAGAGTGTAACAACCCTAGCGGCCGGCTCCACGCTCAGCGTCATCGGCGCCCCTTTGATCTATACCGTGGCGACACCGGTCTATCTGAACGCGCACACCCCCATCACGGTCGTCACCACCGGCACGGCCGCTGCCGGCGCCACCACCCTCACCTTGACCTCGCCGCTGACGACCACCGGCACCATGCTCGTCACCGGAACCGGCATTTCGACATCCCCTTATATACACAACGGGGCCCGCCCCCGACCGCATCACCGTTTCCGTCATCCAGCACCGTCTCCACGCCATCGTCGAGGAGATGGGCGAGGCCATGCTGCGCACCGCCTATTCCCAGATCCTCAATTACTGCCTTTGTTCGACGAGTCAGGCGCGCCGGTTATGAAGCATATGCCCTCTCGTCCCCCAGAGACTGACAGCGACGGGAACATTATAAGTCCAGGGGACCCCGGCAGCGAGTGGCAAGCGACCCACCGTGTCCCTCGTATTGCCAAGCGGACAGTGATCAAAGGGGTGCCTGTTGAAAGGCCTCCTGGCGAGACTCACTTAGGTTTTATGGCAACGGATATGAAGGATGCGCTCGACCGGATTGGG
The DNA here is from genome assembly GCA_903910565.1 of uncultured Rhodospirillales bacterium. Classification (GTDB taxonomy): domain Bacteria; phylum Pseudomonadota; class Alphaproteobacteria; order Acetobacterales; family Acetobacteraceae; genus CAIYPH01. The sequence goes on along the minus strand of CAIWAJ010000237.1, from coordinate 268 downwards.
GCGGGGTTTCGCGTCCATGTTGAATCACCCGACGGATTTCTTGGACTAAAACTCGGGGAACAAATCCCAATTCTTTGGAAGGCGGTTCAAGAGCTTTCGGCAATGGTGGCGGAGCTGCAGGCAAGACCGTAATTCAGACTAGAGGAGGAAGACATGGGCAGCTTGACGTGGAAGGGCAGCGCGGGGAACTGGTCAGACCAGGCGAACTGGATCGTAGGAGCCGGCACCGATGTTACCCCGGCGGCGACCGACGATGTCCTGATTGCCG
>CAIWAJ010000236.1:0-3378 GCA_903910565.1 uncultured Rhodospirillales bacterium | reverse complement strand
TTCCCGTTCGAGCGAGGTGTCGGGCCCGGAGCCAGCGCCCGCCCCTCCGCAGCGAACGTCTCCACTAGCGAGCGCCGGTTACTATCGCGGTGCCTCGGGCGCATCCTGGGCCTGATCGCCCGTGCCCGCACGGCCCCTGAGCTCGCGCAGATCATGTGCGCCTTCCGGCAGCTGTCGGTCTGGCACGCCAATCACGTGCGCATCGAGGAGGCGGCGAGCGCACGGGCCGCCGCACTCACGCCAGGCCCCGCCGGGATCCCGTGCTGGCCGACTCTGCGGACCGCGCGGTTTGACCGATTAGCCCAGCGAGCAGTAGGTAGCAGCGGCGGTGGCGAGCTGGGTCGGATCGGTGATCCCCTGGGACTGGAGGGTAGCCTCGGCCTGTGCGATGCACTGCTGGTAGGCGCTACTCCCACCCGACGATCCGGACGAGCTGGACCCAGACGAGGACGACCCCGACCCGGACGCGCTGCCCGCGCCCGAGGACCCTGAGCCGGTGCCCGTGCCGGTCGACACGGACCCGCAGCCTGTCGATGGGACGGCTACCTGCGCGAAGGCCTGGTTGGAGAAGCGCTGCCCGGCCGCCGTCTCGACGGGCAACGACAGCGACCCAAGCAGCCGTCGTTCGGCGATGACCGCCGCGCCGTAGACGTGCGAATAGTGCTGGAACCACGCAACGTTGGTCTGGCAAACGCTGCTCGCTTCGGCGGACGCCTGGAGGCTGGTGGTCATGATCGGGTGTGTCGCACGCACAAGCGCCGCAGCCGGTGCGCGAAGGCTCGGCGTCGCCCCGAGTGTCGTCACCGCGCCGTCGAACTTCGACAGGGCCGCCACGTAGGCCTTGGCGCGCGGCAGATACGAGGTTGCCGGCGCATTCCAGTTGTTCGTGTTGAGCCAGTTCCAGAACACGGTCACGGCTTGGGAATAGTGCCCGGCGGCGGCGGCGTAGATGCCGCCGGCCACCAGCGCGTTCGGCGCATGGATCCGTGCGCCCAGACCAACCAGCAGCCGGTTGGTCGCCGCAAGCGCATGTCCGGCGCTCAAGGCGACGTTATCGCGCCAGGTGGCACCGGTAGTGGTCCCTTTGGTGTTGCGCAGATCCCGCTGCTCAATGGCGGTCGCAGACAGGATGGCAGCAAGCTCCGGCCGCAGGGCCGTCGGAACCTTCACTGCGGCAACGTCGGCCGAAAACCTCGAGAGCTCGGCGATCAGCGGGCGGGCGGCCCGGTTGCACCCGGCCGGGCAGCTTGCGACCTCACTGACATGCACCATCGTGCGGGCGAGGGCGGTCTCCGCCGCATCGCGGGCGGGCAGGTAGGTCCCGAGCTGGGCGGCCAGCTCCTGGTTGGACGGGCCGCTCGACCCGCAGCCCGATAGGACGAGTGCGGCTGCTGCCGCTCCGAGGCTGGCGCCGACAGACAGCGCGAGAGACCTGGATCGCGGACGAGATCGACGCATCACAAGGCTCCGGTTCGGTGTGCGGGGCCGATGGCCCGGTTGACTGGCAATCAAACTATACGCGATCGCGCGCGGACCCGCGGCGACACTCAGCCCCGATTCGTAGTTGCCCGCATCGGCGCAGATCACCCGGTGAGCAGAGGCCCGCGTCACACTGCGGGGATGCTGATTTTCAAGAACGGGTTCTCACTGATACCCGACTTCTCTGCGCTACCGGCGACCGGTTCCTCTGGTGACGGTCGCTTGGCCCGGCTCCGCTACCGACGGCTCAAACGCCCGCGTGAACCGGGCCGCCTGCTCGGAGGCCGGTCGCGCGTGCAGGTAGCGACCGGTGGTGGCCAGGGCCGAGTGGCCCATCGCCGCCTGGATCGTGACCAGGTCGACGCCGTTCGCAGCCAGGAGTGAGCCGTAGGTGTGGCGAAGGTCGTGCCAACGCAGCGGGCGTACCTCGGCCGCAGCCTGGGCGCGCCGGAACCGTCGCCGCAGCGCCGAGTGGTCGAGCGAGCGTCCGAGCGCGTTGCAGAACACCAGCTCGTCCGGTCCGGTGAAGTCGGCTCTGCGGCTGATGCGATCGAGAGCGGCAGCAGCCGGGTCGGCGAGCGGCACCCGGCGGATGCGGCCCGACTTGGTCGTCGTCTCGACCCCGGCACTCAGCGCCCGGCCCACCGTAATGACCTGCCCGGCGAAGTCGACGTCGCGCCAGCGCAGCGCCAGCAGCTCCCCGAGCCGCAGTCCGGCGTAGGCGGACACCCGCACCATCTCGGCGTCCTGGAGATCCTCGGCGGCCTGCGCCTCGCGCTCGGCGTCCGAGATGGCGTAGTCGCGGACGGTGCGGTGGCGGCCATCAGCCAACGCACGCGCCAGCGCCTCGATCTCCTCGACCCGGTAGTAGGCCAGCGGGCCGGGGTGGGGCTCGCGGCGCTTGTCGGCGGCCTTGGCCGGGTTGGATGGCAGGCCGAAGGTCGACTCCCGCATCCCGTATCCAAACACCGCTGAGACGATCTGGCGGTGCCGGTTGACTGTGCGCGCGGAGACGCCGGTCGCGGCGATTCGGCTCAGCAGGGCCTCGAGCTCGCGGGTCGTGATCTTGGCCGCCGGGCGGTCGCCTAGGGCGGCCATGATGTGACCGTCGGTGACCCCGCCGCGGCGCTTGCGCGGGACGCCAGGCTCGGCGAGCAGGTTTCCGTAATCGGCGAGCGTCGAAGGCTTGGCACCCTTGACCTCGGCCTGCCAGACCAGGAAGGCGCGCGCGATCTCGCGGAATGTCACGCCGTTGGTCTGGCGCTCGCGGATGACGCGCTCGCGCTCGGCGGCCTCGGCGACGTAGCGGGCCACCAGTTCACCAGCGGCCAGATGTGCCCGGCGCTCGTCGTAGAAGCCGTCCGTGATCCGGCCACGGCGCTTGACCCACCCGCCCGTCTCCGAGTCGCGATCGAGCCAGGCGGGGCCGATGCGCAGCTTGACCTGCCTGCCGTCGTGGCGGAATTTGGCCTCGTAGTACGCGTGGTCGGACTTGGCGGCGACGACCAGGTGGGCGCTGGGGTTTGCTGCTGACATGGCGGGTTCCCTCCGCGCGCGTCCACACCCCCGGCGACGTCACTCCCGCGGGGGCATCTTCATGGGATGGCACGCGCAGTGTAGCGCGGGAGTACCAAGGGAGTACCACCCGATCAGGGAGTACCAAAAGGAGTACCAAGTGAGGCCAAGAAAGCCTTCATATAGGCAAGCTGTGGCAAACAGATCGGGCCAATCTAAGCGGTGCGGCCAAATACAAACAGCCTTCTAATCTGTGGGTCGCAGGTTCGAATCCTGCCGGGCGCGCTTTGAAAAACCCTGCTGAAAGTGATTTTTTGTTTCTCGCGGGGAAAACATTTGGTGGAAAAATAGGCCAAAATAGGTCCAAATACGTTGCGGGAATGT
>CAIWAJ010000235.1:0-3014 GCA_903910565.1 uncultured Rhodospirillales bacterium | reverse complement strand
GGCACCGGCAGGGTGATGTCAGCGGTCTGCGGCGCCTTGCTCGCGAAGGCGCGGTCAATCGCGCCGCGGAGCAGGGGATGGCGCAGCACGGCGGCCATCTCGGTGCCGAAGACCATGCGGGCGGCGGCGTTGCTCCGGTAGAGGGTGCGGTCCTCGCCAAACAGCAGCAGCGGGTCGGGCAGCGAGTCGACGATCGTCTCACTCGATCGCCGGGCCGCGTTGGCCGCATTGGCCAGGGCGGCAAGGCTGCGGGCCTGGCGGTCGATGTCGGCGCTGATCCGCTGCGCCTCGCGGCGGTGCACCAGCGTCAGCAGCGCCGCGCCGAGCAGGCAGGCCCCGAGCGCGATCGCCGCCGGGCCGGACGCAAGCCAACCGCCCGCCCATAGCACCAGCAGCGTCAGCGTTGGCGCCGCCGCAAGGGCAGGGAAGATGCGGCTGGCGCGCATCGGGCTAGATACCCGGCGCGGTCAGGCTCTCAGGCGAGGCGTCGATGATGGTGGCACCTCCGCGCTGGATCTCGAAAATCGCCAGCCCCCGCCGCACCCGCCCGTCCGGCTGGAGCGCCAGCACGCCATTCACCCCGGCGAACCCCTCGGGCCGGCACAGCGCGGCCATGCTGAACCCCTCGCCGCGCTGGGCCAGTGCGCGGGCGATGCTGGCGGCGTCATAGGCGAAATCGGCAAGGCCCGGCGCGGGGGCGTTGTTGGCGGCTTCGTAGCGGGCGGCGAAATCGGCGCGCAGTGCCGGATCGGGCGCGGCATACCAGGCGGATTTGAGCTCGGCTTCGCTGGTGACCTGCGGGGCGCTCCACAGGGCGGGGCCGATCACCCGGACGGATGGCGGGTCAATGTCGTAGTAGGGCAGCAGGCTGGCCAGGGTGTGCAGATTGTCGCCGAAATCCGACAGCAACAGCGCGTCCATCGGCGGCGGCGGCACGGGGTGTTTGACCAGTTCGGCCGCCTTCTTGCGCCCCTCGGCCGTGCCGAGCGCGCGGGCGGCCTTGATCTGGGCATCCATCGGGCCGCGGCGGTTGGCGTAGTCCGACACCTCACGCATCGTGGTGTTGGCCGATTGCATGGTGCCGCCATGGTAGCGGATGACCGGCGGCGGTAAGGCCGCTTCGGCGAGCGCGTCGGTGAGCGCGGTGCCCATCGCCTGGCCGAAGGCGTCCTGCGCGAGAACCGCGGCAATCCGCGTCTTGCCCTGGGCGGCGAGCGCACCCACGAGGCGGCGGACCTGCTGGGCCGGGGTGAGGCCGAGGGCCCAGACGCCTGGGCGGGCCTGGGCGGTATCGTTGGTGAAGGCCAGCATAGTTACCCCCGCCGCGGTCGCTGGCCCTGCGGCGGCGGCGGTCTCGGCCGCGGTGAGCGGGCCGATCAGCATCGCGGCGCCGGCGGCGATCGCCTGGTTCGCCGCTCCGGCGGCGCCTTCGGCGGTGGAGGCGGTGTCGAATTCCAGGAGTTGCGGCGAGCCTTCTTGCGCCAAGGCAAGTTTCGCGGCCGCCACCAGAGCCGCCCCGCGCTCGGCATTGGGGCCGGTGAGCGGGGCGAGGATGGCAACCAGAGTGCCGGCGGGCGCCTGGCTGGAGAGCGTGTCGGAGACGACCGCGGGCTGTGCCGGCATTGCGGACGGCGCCGGCGGCTTCGGTAGTGGTCGTGGCGCCAGCACCGACGGGGCCATGGCGGAGCCGCCCGCGCTTTGCGGGGCGCCGCCGCAGCCGCTTAGTGCTAGAAGGGTGGCGGCAAAGGCAAACCATGTCCGACGAAGCATTCGATCCACTCCAAGAAGACGACCATTCCCCCGGCAAGACGCCGCCGGAGGGTCTTGTGCTCATTCCGACGCCGATCGGCAACCTCGGCGACATGACAATCCGTGCCATCGAGGCGCTCAAGGCCGCCGACACGATTCTCTGCGAGGATACCCGCACCAGCGCCCGGTTGCTCAGCCATTTCGGTATCACCGGCCGCACCATGGCGCTCCATGAGCACAACGAGGACGGCCGTATCGCCCAGGTGCTCACGATGCTGCGCGAAGGCAAGCGGGTGGCGCTGATTTCCGACGCCGGCACCCCCCTGGTGTCGGACCCCGGCTACCGCCTGGTCCGCGCCGCCATTGCCGCCGGCCTCCCCGTCGGTGGCGTGCCGGGCGCCAATGCCGCGCTGCTGGCGCTCACCTTGTCCGGCCTTCCGCCGCACCCGTTCCTGTTCCTTGGCTTTCCGCCACCCCGCGGCGCCGCGCGGCGAGCCGCGTTCGCCAGCCTGCGCGCCGCGGAGGTGGCCGGGTTGTCGGCGACGATGATCTGGTACGAGGCACCACACCGACTGGTCGAAACCCTGGAGGACCTCGCCGCCGTGCTCGGCCCGCGCGAATCCGCGGTGGCGCGGGAGTTGACCAAACGGTTCGAGGAAGTCCGCCGCGGCACCCTGCCCGACCTCGCCGCCGATTTCACCGTCCGCCCGCCGAGGGGGGAAATCACCATCGTGGTCGGACCAGCCGGCGATACGGCGCCTGACGCCGACGACCTCGACGCGCGTCTTCGCGCGGCCCTGGAAGGGCACCGGCTGAAAGAGGCGGTCGCGCTCGTCACGGCGGCGACCGGGCTGCCGCGCAAGCAGGTCTATGCGCGGGCGTTGACGCTTACGTCGCTCGACTAGCTGGGTTCTGGCCGCTGGGTGAGCTGCAAGAACGACTTACTCACCCTATGACCGCAGCCCAGGCGCCTCCTGCCCGGTGCGCGCGACATATTCGGTATATCCGCCGCCATACTGGTGCACCCCCTCCGGCGTCAGCTCCAGCACCCGGTTGGACAGCGCCGCAAGGAAGTGGCGGTCATGCGAGACGAACAGCATGGTGCCCTCGTACTGCGCCAGCGCCGCGATCAGCATCTCCTTGGTCGCGATGTCCAGATGGTTGGTCGGCTCGTCCAGCACCAGGAAATTCGGCGGATCGAACAGCATCCGCGCCATCACCAACCGCGCCTTCTCGCCGCCTGACAGCACACGACACTTCTTCTC
>CAIWAJ010000234.1:0-8777 GCA_903910565.1 uncultured Rhodospirillales bacterium | reverse complement strand
GTAGAACCATCGAAGCCCTCCCGAAAGCGCCCGCACCCAACCTATGGATCATGGCAGCTGCCGGATTGGGACCGTATCAACAAGCAACACAATAAGAGCGAAGTTTTTTGCTCTTTTTTTCAAAAAAGGAGCGGTTCCTTCATTTCGCCGCTTGATTAAGATACGCCGTCGCCGCCCCGATGAAGCGGGCCTCGAAGTCCACCCGCACTGGCATGGCAATCGCTCCGGGGCGGAGGGAGGCGAACCAGGCGCGATTGAGGTGGAGCTTGTTGCGGTCCGCCTCGCTCATCTCCTTGAGGAACCCCGCCGTCTGCCGCCCCTCGAAATCGCAGCGAAACGCCGGGCCGCTGAAGGTCGAGCGGAAATCAGGGGCCAGCGTTTCCAACCCGGCCGGGCGGGCGCGCACTTCGAGCACGCGGCGGCCATCGAACAGCTTCGCATTGCCATCGCAGCTGCCGGTGCGGGCGAAGGCGCGCACGACGTAGGCCATGCCGCTGAGCGTGTCGATCGAGTCCCGCTCGACCCCCCGCGGCACCGTCTCGCGATCCTCCTCCACGGCGGGTTCAAGTTCGACCACCACCGGCTGCCGCGCCACGAAGTCCAGCACGGTGCGCCGGTTGCGGCCGCGCGCGGTGCCCCAACTAGCGAAGCGGGTGGGCAAAGGGCCGGTGTCAGTCCAGCTTCCGTGCACGAAGCTCTGGATGGTCGAGGGGAAGAAGGTGCCGAGCACACCGACAGTGCTGTATGCGAGATCGATGCGATAACCCTGGTCGGCGATATCGGCCGTCGCATCGATCGTCAGGATGTTGAAACCGGCGGCATAGACCGCGTAGCGCAACCGCTCACTGGCCTTGCTGGCCGCCGGGTGGAGCAGCAAAAGTGCCAGCAGGAAGAAGCGCATGCGGTCCGTCATAGTTGTGCCTTGACAGGGGTAACCCCGCGGACCTATCACGCCCCCCTCGGGATGGGTGCGTAGCTCAGCGGGAGAGCATCGCCTTCACACGGCGGGGGTCACAGGTTCAATCCCTGTCGCACCCACCATCCCGACCACCTTCCGCGAACGGGCAACAGTTCCGGCACCATCTGCATCCGTCGGCAGGTTGTCAAATAGATTGGCACCGTGCTTTGCAGGCGGCGGGGAGCTTGAAATTCGTGCTGTGCGCGAGAAGCCCTTACGAGGGGCTGTCAGATTCCAGCCCCTTTTTGCGCACCCCCCAACCGATCCGCCTGCGATGGACAGACGGCACAGCGATCGCGCCAGGGAACCATGAAGGCGCGGCCGCATGAACGGCTGTTGCTCTAAAACTGCCCAATGAACCGTTCTGGCAGCCGCCAGACTGCCGCAGGCGTGAAAGCCCCTGCCCGGTTCACTTGCCAGGTGAAATCGCCGATCGGGTCACTCAGCAAATCAAATTCGACGTCGTCGCGGACCTGTAGGAGGTCCAGCGCCTGCCGGGCGGCAATTCGGCGCTCATCGTCCAACATCGTCCCGCCGCTCGGCAGGTCGAGCCAGCGGAGATCAAAGAGGTAGAGATGGTCAAACACGCCAGCCACCTCCGGCGCCGCACCATCGGCGTCCCGGATCAGCACCGGCTTGCACAAGTCCGGCGCCGGGCAAACGAACGGACGCTGGGTGGTGACCGGCCGTGACGGATCGAACGCCGGCGCCTGATCCGGCCGGTCAATCAAATGCAGCCCGATCGCCCTCACCACAGCGGGCAGCGGCCGACGGCAATACTCGACCAGGTCGGCCGCAACTGTAGCGCGACAATGAGCGTGAGCGGTGCGCGTCAACTATCTTGAGCGCCTATGGCCGCCGATCCATTGGCTGATTTCGGCTGACCGTCAAGGCAAAACCGGCGGCGTGCCTATCGATGCCAGAGCGCGGATCAGTCCCGGCCGAACCCGCGCGGCGGGACGATCGCTTGCAGTTCACTGAGGTCCAGATCGCAGATCGCGCGCAAGGCCTCGGCGGTCGCGCTGTCCTGAAGGCTGTCGGGCAAGCTTTCCAGCCAGGCGGCGAACTCAACCTGCGCCTGCACGAGGCCGGCGACGTGGTCGTCCCATCGGCGGGCGCGGCCGCGGTGATCGGCCGGGCGGCGGATGCGGATGACCGGCACGCCCGGCGGGTGGGCGGCACGATGGCGGGCCTGCCGTTCGGCGTCGGTCATGGGTCTTTCACCAATCGATTTACGCGGCATGATTTCCACTCCCAAACGTGACGTCACGAAACATCGACGGCATTCCCAGACTTGCCCACCGGTCTTTTCGTGAGCTTTGTTTCGGCGGATTTGCGCCGGTAACTGTCGGTGTTCATCTCCAGGATGATGGAGTGGTGCACAAGGCGATCGATCGCGGCGACCGTCATCGCCGGGTCTGGGAAGATCGCGTCCCAGGCGCCAAACGGCTGATTGGCGGTGATCAGTAAGGACCGCCGTTCGTAACGGGCACTGATCAGCTCGAAAATCACGCTGGTTTCCGCCTGGCTCTTCTGGACGTAGGACAGATCGTCGAGGATCAGCAGGTCGTATTTGTCGAGTTTCTCGATCGCGGATGCCAGTTTGAGTTCCTGGCGCGCCGTTTGGAGTTGCTGGACGAGGTCGGTCGTGCGGGTAAACAGCACGCGATAACCGGCATCGATCATGGCATGGCCGAGGGCGGCGGCGAGGTGCGATTTGCCGACGCCCGGCGGGCCGAACAGCAGAATGTTCGTTCCCTGATCGAGCCAGCTGTCACCTTCCGCCAAAGCGGTGACCCGCGCCTTACTGATCGAGGTGACGGCGGTGAAGTCGAAACGGTCGAGGGTCTTACCCTCGGGCAGTCTGGCCTCCAGTAAATGCCGGACGGTGCGCCGCCGCGCCCGCTCGGCGATCTCGTGTTCCATTAACGCCGCGAGGGTTTTCGCGGCGGGCCAGCTCTCGCGGTCGGCGGTTTCGGTCAGCGCCGGCCAGAGCCGGGCGATCGTTGGCAGACGGAGTTGGGTGAGCAACATCGGCAGACGGGCGGCGTCAGTGGTCAATGTGTTGGTCATGACACCACCTCGGTGGCGGCCAAAGCGATCAGCCGGTCGAAGGTGGTCAAAGACGGCAGGATCACCAGGACCTCTGGCGCGGCCGCCGCCACGGGCGTGAACCGGCGCATCATCGCCGTGAGATCGGGCAGTTCGCCGGCATCGAGCCCGGCATCGATCGCGGTGGCGAGATCGGCCTCCACGCCGCGATCGTGCGCGAGGGCGAGCAGGCCAACCATGGTGCGGGCGGCGTCACGCGCGGAACCTGCCGCGATAAGCGCCTCCCACGCGCGCCGGTAAGCGGTGCGTGGCCAGAGAGCATCGCGATAGGCCAGATTGGCTAGAGCCCCCGGTTTGGCGCGCAAAGCGGAGATGATGTGACGGTAATCGACGACGTGGACCGCTGTGTCCGTGCCCTTGGGCCGGCGTCCTCGAGGCAGGGTGAGGACGAAGGAGCCGCCGAGATAGGCCTCGATGCGATCGTCGTGGATGCGCAGATGCAGGCGATGGCCGACCAACCGGCTCGGCACGGTATAAAAGACGTGGCGGCACATGAAGCCTGAGGCACTGGTCACGCGGACCGTCATCGCCTCCCAGGTCATCGCCGGCGCCATTGGCAGAGGCCGGAGGACGGCGCGTTCGGCATCGATCATGGCGGCATGCCGGCGGTTGTGTTGGCCGATGACACCGGCGAGAAAGGCGCGATAAGACTCGAGATCGTCGAAGTTTGGCGATCCACGCAGCAATAACGCCTGCGCGACGCGCGTTTTGACGTGACCGTGGCGGCTCTCGATGGCGCCGTTCTCATGCGCGACGCCACGGTTGTTACGGGTCGGCACCATGCCGTAATGCGCGGTCAGTGCCGCGAAGCGCCGGGTCAGGTCCTCGGCATCCGGCATGGCCAGATTGCGGAAGGCCGCCGAGAGGCTGTCGCTGCGATGTTCCAGGGGAATTCCGCCCAGCAGGCGCAAGGCGTTCTCCAGACCGCTGGCCAGGGCCGGGTAACTCTCGCCGCCCAGGATGACCTCGGCATGTTCGAAGCCAGAAAAGGCAAGCGCGAAATGGTAGAGCCGGTGTTCCAGCTTCTGGCCGCCGACGATGACGCCGAGGCCGTTCGCGTCGGTGAAGTCGGACAGGCCCATGCGGCCCGGCTGCTGGATTTGCGGGAACATGACATCGCGATCGGCGCCATGCAGGGCTTTCCACTCCACGATCCGCCGTTCCAGCGTGCGCCGGAACGATGGCCCGATGCGATCGGGATGACGGCGTTCCATCTCATCGAACAGGGTGATTGGACGTAGGCCGGGTGCTGCCACCAGCAGCGGTAGGATCTCCTCGTCCCACAGGCCTTCGAGCGGATCGGGCCGGGTTCGCCAGGTCCGCCGCTGCTTCTTCGTGCTGGGCGGCCGGGGATCGAGGTCGATGCGCCGGGCGGTCGCGACAGACAATCCGGCTTTGGCGGCGGCGGTCGTCTGGAGATGGTCAGTGCGTAATCTCATGTAGGTCCTCACCTGTTGGTCGTTGATGTTTCTGCCTGGCACCGGCGCCTCCGATCATCGGAGGACACCAGGCCAATCAGACCCACAGGTGAAGCAAATGCTTCGGTTGAAGAGCCGGCTCTGGTCGGGCTACGCCCTCCCGCCGCCGGCTCTTCAACCGCTCAGGATAATTGACGCTGACCGCTCAAGATAATTGTCGCCGGGCACGCAACCTTGGGATCCGCGAGCAGGAGTTCATCGACCTCGGTGAAGATCACCCGATCATACCAATGCGTCATGCTGGCGCAGAATAGCGCGTTGAATTGCACGCGATTCCCGGGATCGCGCCCCGTGGCGGGCAAACGCAGAATGGTGCACCCATCGAACGCGGCGGTGCCGCCGTTATCTGCTCCATGGTCAATCACGTAGCAATGCTCGGCGCCAACCTGGCCCGCATAGTGCCGGAGCCAGATCGGCAGAGAAGGGGCTGTGCGTTCCACTGCGGTCACCACCGCCACGCGCGGCCGTTCCGGCGCGAGGGTCACCGGCCGGGGAGCCGGCGTCGGAAACCGTGCGCCATCCGCGCGCGTGATCACCAGGTTCCAGATCGAGACACCCAGCAACCTGGTGTCATTGGTGTTGGACACGGAAATCGGGGCACGTGCCAACGGGCAGGCGATACCGATTTCGAGGCGGTGCCCCCCTGTGAACGCCACGACAGGCGCGACAAAGTCGATCGCCCGGGTTTCGCGCACTGCGCCGGTCCAGACGGCACGGCCGTTCACGGTGATCCCGACCACCTGATGATCGATGATTGGAGGGAGGATAAATGGCGCGAGAACGAGCGAGAAATGATAGGTCGCGGGCGCCATCCCGTCGAGGATGATCCGGCTTTCCCTCCCGTCCGACCACCGCCCATGGACCTCCGGCTCCGACCACCCCTCCATTTCGACCAGACGACCATTGCCGCCCGTGGCGAAGCGGATTTCCAGGCGTTCGATCGCCGCCTGCCGATCCGCGCGGTGCGGCTTTGCCGCTGCCGGCGGAGCGCTCCATCGGCCGGCCCGCGCCATCTCCCGCAGAATGGGCGACAATCCTGCGTCCGCTACCCTTGCCATTGCGGCATGGCCGCGGTCATTCGGGTGGATGCCATCAAGGCTGAGATCGTCTCGCAACCGCGGCGGTGTGCCGGCCTCGACCATCGCGCCCGCGAAATCCCACACCGGGACCCCCTGCGCCGCCAACCCGCGCAGTTCCGCGATCACCGCCTGTCGCGCCGCCTCGCTCTCCGACGACATCGACCGCCACGGAAGCGGCGTCGTCAGCACCGGTAAGCACCCCAGCGCCACCGCGTCATGCGCCATGTCGAGCGCCAAGGCGAACCCGTGCTGCCATGGAGGCCGGGCTTGCTCGCCGCCGAAATGGTCATTCGGTGACAGCGGGGCGATCACCAGCACATCCGGCCGAACCACTGGAAGCAGCGCCCGCGCCGCGCGATGGAACCGGGCCGCCGGCGCCCCGTCATGCCCAGCATTGACGAAAGCCACCGGTCGATCCGGCCGAGACAGGGCCGCCATCAGCCGCAGGCCCCAGGCGGCGTAGTGCGACCGGCTATCCCGCCCCCGCGTGATACTGTCGCCCACGCACATCACCGTAAGTCCCGCCGCGCGCGTGCGGTACTGCACCGCGACCGGGGCGAGAAACCCATACGGGACGGCGCGTTCCATCGGCATGGGCCGGCTGACCCAGTCGCCGTCCTGATGCCACGCCTCGATCCGCCGCCCCTTGCCTTGATCACTCGCCGCGAACGCCGTGAACGCCTACGGCCCGATCACAATGCCGCGTCCGCCGTCCCGCAGGAATGTGCGCGTCATCAACCAAGGCAATCCGTCATCCTCGATGGGCGCGATGCTGGCGAGCCGCATCCAGTCCGAACACGCGAACACCGGTTCATCCTCCGCCGCCGGCACGATAAGGCGGCTCTCGCCGCCCGCGAAGGTCACCCGTTTCCACCCGGCCTCTGTGCCAGGCGCGGAAGAAGCGGCGATGCAGGCGGCGGAGACCTCATACGGCGTGGGCGCGTCATTGCCGTAGACCAGCCGCACCATGTCGAAATCGGCTTCGAGCTTCTGGGTGATGGCGTAGGTGCAGTGCCCCGCGAGCGGGCCGAACGGTTCAGGGAACAGGCGTGCGGTATGGGTATGCCCCATGCCGAAAGCAGTTCGGCCGAGCGCCCCCACCAGGCGCTCGGCCGAAACGGTGTAAGTGCCGGTTCCGCTCAGAAGAACTTGATGAGCTGACGCACGTTCGGCGTCGTTTTCATCACGGCATAGGCGTCGTTGATTTCCTCGAGCTTGATGTGCCCGGAGATCAGGTGATCAAGCTTCAGACGGCCCTGCTTCCACATGTTGAGCAGGCGGGGCATGTCCACGCGGAAGCGGTTGCCGCCCATCGAGGTACCCTGGATCTTGCGGTCGGAGAGGAAATCCGCCCCGTGCAGCTCGATCTTGGTGCCGAAGGGGATCATGCCGATGATGGTGGCAAGTCCGCCCGGCTTCAGCATGGCGAAGGACTGCTCGGCGGTGGTCTTGTTGCCGAGCGCCTCGAAGGAATACTGCACGCCGGCGAAGCGGTTCTTGGCGCCGCCGAACATCTCCTTGATTGCCATCACCGGATCGACGTTAGAGGCGTTGATGGTGTCGGTCGCACCCATCTGCAGCGCCACTTCGAGCTTGGCCGGGTTGGTGTCGATGGCGACGATGCGCTCGGCGCCGGCAAGGGCCGCACCATTCACCGCGGAGAGGCCGATGCCGCCGCAGCCGATCACTGCCACGGTGGAGCCGGGTTCGACGCGAGCGGCGTTGAACACCGCCATCACGCCCGTCACCACGCCGCAGCCCACCAGGGCCGCGCGATCCATCGGAATGTCCTCGTCGATCTTCACGATGGCATGCTCATGCACGCACATCATCTCGGCGAAGGAGGAGAGGTTCATCATCTGATGGACCACATTGCCCTTCCACGACAGCCGGCGCGAGGCACCCGGCACCAGCTTCACCTCGGTGTTCTCGCAGAGGTTCATCTTGCCTGTGACGCATTGCGGGCAGTCACCGCAGAACACCGAGAGGCAGGTGGTGACGTGATCGCCCTTCTTCACGTAGGTCACGTCCTCGCCAACTTCCTCAACGATGCCGGCCGCCTCGTGGCCGAGCACGCAGGGCAGGGGGGCCGGGTAGAGGCCTTCCATGAAGTGCAGATCGGAATGGCACAGGCCGGAGAAGGCGGTGCGGATCAGCACTTCGCGCCGCTTCGGCTTGGTGATCTGGATGTCCTCGATGGTCATCGGCGTATTCGGGGCGTGCAGGACGGCGGCGCGCATCGTTATTTCCTCCGGTTCGATGGTTGGGGGTGAGCCTAGGGTGCTTCGCCCGTGCTCGTCCAGATGGGATGGTTACGCCCGGTTGAGATGGGCGAGAATGCCGCGGAAGGCGAGGTCATAGCCAGCGACACCGAAGCCGGTGACGACGCCTTGGCAGCCGGTGGCGATGTCCGACGGCAGGCCGCGGCGGGCGGGGTTGGAGATATGCACCTCGAAGGTCGGGAATCTCACCATGCCGAGGGCCGCCACCAGCGCGCCATAACCGCGAGTGAAGCCGGAGGGGTTGAGGATGGCGGCGTCGAACCCCTCGTCATGCGCGGCGTGCAGACGGTTGATCACCTCGCCCTCGATATTGGAGAAGAATATCTCGATCTCGATGCCCAGCGCGGCGGCGTAGCGCTGGATATGCTGGTCGTATTCCGGCAGCGTCATCTTGCCGAAGATTTCGATCTGCGCCTTGCCGCGCATGTTCATGTTGGCGCCGTGGATCACCAGAACCTTGGTCATTGCTTCGCTCCCCTTGGATGTGGCGGCGAGATTAGAGCCTCCATTGTCCCCGGCAAGCGCGCATTGACGCCGCGGCCGCCCGGCCGGACACTTCACGTCCGCCTCGGGGGAAACCACATGCAACGCCGCGACCATATCGACGCAATCGCGGCGGCGACGGTGATTGCGCTGACCGCGCTTTGGGGCATCCAGCAGGTGGCGGTGAAGGTTGGCGTCGCGGGCGGCATTTCGCCGTTCCAGCAGGCAGCACTGCGCTCGGTGGGGGCGGCTATCTGCATCTGGCTATGGGTATTGCTGCGCAATGGCAGGGTGGCGGCGCTGGGCCTGTTCCGGCTTGGCCCGGCCTGGCGGCCGGCGGCGCTGCTCAGCGTGTGTTTCGCGCTGGAATTCCTGCTGCTATTCC
>CAIWAJ010000233.1:0-2409 GCA_903910565.1 uncultured Rhodospirillales bacterium | reverse complement strand
TCGAGAGCGAGGAAATGCAGGCCCGCGCCCGCTTCCTGCGCGAGCAGGCGCGCAGCCTGGAGCAGATGCAGCCGGCCGCCGCGCGCCGCCCCTATTTCTGCTCGGGCTGCCCGCACAACACCTCCACCAAGGTGATCGACGGCAGCCGTGCGCTGGCAGGCATCGGGTGCCACACCCTCGCACTGTGGATGGACCGCAGCACCGACACGCTGAGCCAGATGGGCGGCGAGGGCATGCAGTGGATCGGCCAGGCGCCGTTCACCGAGGAAAAGCACGTCTTCACCAATCTCGGTGACGGCACTTATTTCCACTCCGGCTACATGGCGATCCGCGGCGCGGTGGCCTCCGGCGTCAACATCACCTTCAAGGTGCTGTTCAACGACGCGGTGGCGATGACCGGGGGGCAGCCGGTCGACGGGCAGCTCACCGTCCCGCAGATCACCCGGCAGGTGACGGCCGAGGGCGCCAAGCGCGTCGTGATCGTCACCGATGAGCCCGAGAAATACGACGAGGTCACCGATCTCGCGCCGGGGGTGACGGTGCATCACCGCCGCCAGATGCAGGAGATCGAGCGAGAACTGCGCGATACGCCGGGCTGCACGGTGCTGATCTACGACCAGACCTGCGCCTCCGAGAAGCGCCGCCGCCGCAAGCGCGGCACCTTCCCCGACCCCAACAAGCGCGCCTTCATCAATGCCGCGGTCTGCGAGGCCTGCGGGGATTGCTCCAAGGCGTCGAACTGCCTCTCGGTGCAGCCGGTCGAGACCGAGTTTGGTACCAAGCGGCGGATCGATCAGTCCAGTTGCAACAAGGATTTCTCCTGCGTCGAGGGGTTCTGCCCGAGCTTCGTGACCGTGCATGGCGGCAAGCTGCGCAAGCGGGCCCGCGCCACGGCGAGCGATTTCGCGGTGCCGGAGCCGGTGGTGCCCGGGCTCGGCCAGCCCTACGACATCCTGGTGACCGGCATCGGCGGCACCGGCATCGTCACCATCGGCGCCCTGCTCGGCATGGCCGCTCATCTCGACGGCAACCACGTCACCGTGCTCGACCAGATGGGCATGGCCCAGAAGGGCGGCAGCGTCTACAGCCACATCCGCCTTGCGGCCGAGGAAGCCGAACTGCACGGGCTGCGCGTTGGCCGTGGCGAGGCCGATCTGCTGCTGGCCTGCGACATGGTGGTGGCCGGCGCCAAGGATACGCTGGCGGCGCTGCGCAAGGGCGCCTCCCACGTGGTGCTCAATACCCAGGAAGTCCCGACCGGGGATTTCGTGATGAACACCAACACCCGCCTGCCCGCCGGCCAGCTGCGCCGCAGCATCGCCGAGGCGACCGGGACCGAGGCGGTGGACCAGTTCGACGCCACGGCGCTCGCCACCGCCTTGCTCGGCGACAGCATCGCCACCAACCCCTTCCTGCTCGGCTATGCCTGGCAGAAGGGCCGCATCCCGCTGACCGGCGAGAGCCTGTTGCGCGCGATCGAGCTGAACGGCACCGCGGTGGAGGCCAACAAGCAGGCGTTCCAGTGGGGCCGCTGTGCGGCGCATGACCTGAAGCGCGTGACCGAAGCCGCCGGGATCGTGTTCGCCGCCCCGGTGGAGAAGACGCTCGATGACGTCATCGCCGCCCGCGAGGCGCTGCTGACATCGTATCAGAACCGCCGCCTCGCCCGGCGCTACCGCAAGCTGGTGGACCGGGTGCGCGAGGCGGAGGGGCGGATGTTCTCCGGCGGCACGGCGCTCACCGAGGCGGTGGCGCGCAACTACGCCAAGCTGCTGGCCTATAAGGACGAGTACGAGGTCGCCCGCCTCTACACCGCGCCGGCGTTCCAGGCCGCGCTGGATGCGCAGTTCGAGAACCCGGAGAAGCTCGAATTCCACCTCGCGCCGCCCATCCTCGCCAAGCGCGACAAGACCACCGGGCATATGATCAAGCAGAGCTACGGGCCGCGCATGATGACCGGCTTCAAGCTGCTGGCCGGCCTGCGCTTCCTGCGCGGTACGGCGCTCGATCCGTTCGGCCGCACCGAGGAGCGGCAGGCGGAACGCCAGCTGATCCGCGACTATGAGGCGGAAGTGGAGGGGCTGCTGGCCGCGCTCTCGCCAGCGACGCTGGCCACCGCGGTGGCGATCGCCAGCATCCCCGACACGATCCGCGGCTTCGGCCACGTGAAGGAGAAGGCGATGCGCGAGGCCGAGGCGGAGCGGGTAAAGCTGCGGGCCAAGCTGGCGCAGCCGTCGGCGATGGCGGCGGAGTAGCAAGGGAGGCAGTTCTTTTTTGAAAAAAAGAACCAAAAAACTTTCATCCGTTTGGCTCGGAGTGTCCCCGTGCAGCCGTGAAGCAAATTGGATAGAAAGTTTTTGCTTCTTTTTTCAAAAAGAAGCGCTTGCTTCCTTCCCCGGCAGCACCTCC
>CAIWAJ010000232.1:0-6698 GCA_903910565.1 uncultured Rhodospirillales bacterium | reverse complement strand
GACCTTGGAACAGGCAATCCGCACTGTTTATCCGGCGCAGCGGGCCAATATGGAGAGTGCGGACTATATCGAGGGGCCGAAGGCGTTTGCGGAGAAGCGGAAGCCGGAGTGGCGGAATAAGTGAGGAAGCGCTTCTTTTTTGGAAAAAAGAAACAAAAACTTTTATTCGTTTGGGATCAAGGGGTTGTTGGATAATTAGTGCGATAACGTAACAAATTAGGCGTGCGACGGCGAGAGGGGCCAGAGGGCGTTTTTTGGCGGGGCTCGGGGTTCGCGGCGAGCGTCGGCGGGTTGGGGGCGGACGGCGGCGCGGGCGTGTGGGGCGGATCTCGGGAAGGGGATGACGGAGTGCGGGCGCGGCTCGGGCGTGAGTTGGGTGGTTTCGTCCGAGGCCTGTTCGGGGGCGTTGAGCGCGGCTTCGAGGGCGGCGACGTAGCGCTCGATGTGGCGCAGCGTTCTGGCGTGGGCGCGCACTATGGGATGGCGGGGGGCGAGGCCCGAGATATCCCCGAAGAACGCATCCAGCATGGCGCGCAGAATCGCCCCGATCGCTTGCGCGAGGGCGGACGCGGCGTCCATTGCGGGGGCGGGCGGGGATTGCATGGGGGCTCCTGGGTTGATTGGGGAATATAGGGGGTTTCGCGCCTGAGATCAAGGTAATTTATCGTATCATAAAATTAACTTCCTGTAACCTTGATGTTTCTTAGCATTTAGTCCCTTAGATGGAGGTCGAACCGGAAGAGGGGCGCGGCCCTAACGCTTCCTGGAGCGTTTCTTGGCAAATTTGAGTGCTTTGAGCATGTTGTCCTTGCCGTAGACGTTGAGTCCATTGTCGATGAGGTGAGCGATGTGCGCGAGGTCGCTGACTTGGGTGTTGCTGAGATAGAGGTTTTTCAGGTTAGCGAGTCCTGCGATGTACGCGAGGTCGCTGACTTGGGTGTTGCTGAGAGAGAGGTGTCGCAGGTTAGCGAGTCCTGCGATGTGCGCGAGGTCGCTGACTTGGGTGTTCCTGAGATGGAGGTCTTGCAGGTTAGCGAGTCCTGCGATGTGCGCGAGGTCGCTGACTTGGGTGTTCCTGAGATGGAGGTATTGCAGGTTAGCGAGTCCTGCGATGGGCGCGAGGTCACTGACTTGGGTGTTTTGGAGAACGAGGTCTTGCAGGTTAGCGAGTCCTGCGATGTGCGCGAGGTCGCTGACTTGGGTGCTGCCGAGATCGAGGTATCGCAGGTTAGCGAGTCCTGCGATGTGCGCGAGGTCGCTGACTTGGGTGTTGCCGAGGCCGAGCTTCCTGAGGTTGAAACATCCGGCGAGCGGAGCAAGCCGGCGGAATTCCGCTTCCCCATCAAGGATCATTTCCCTAATAAATGGTAACCACGGGCGCGGCGGGGCGGTGCCGGCGAGGATCATGGCGCGAGCCTCGTCTTCGTCGAAGCCAGGCGGGGGGGGAATGGTGACGCCGTCTGGAGTGCGGGTGTTGGGGCCGATGATGTAGGTGGTGGGGGAGAGGGCGATGTCGGTGTTGCGCAGGTCGGCGCCGGTGAAGTCGAAATCGGTGAGTGTCTCGCCGCGGAAGCGGACGCCGCGGAAATTGGCGTGGCGGAGATCCTTGAGGGGATCGAGGCCGGCGGCTTCGAGGTGGGCGCGGAAGCTTGGCTTGGCCGTTTTGAGGACGGCGGCGATGGCGCGGCGGGTGGTGGGGGGGAGGTGGGGGGCCATGGCGGGTCAGAGCGGGTCCGGTTTCCGGCGCAGGGTGGCGCGGGCGAGGATGGGGCGTTGGGTGTGGGTGCTGCCGAGGGCGCGCTCGATGAGGAGGTTGACCAGGGCGTCCTTGGTGGCGGGATCGACGGCGTCGGCGGCTGAGGGGTCGAGCGGGGTGACGTGGAAGCTGCGGGTGCCGGTGTGGATGGTGACGGCGAGGTCGTCCTCGCCTTCGGCGCGGCGGACGACTTCCATGAGGGGGGCGCCGTCGAGCGGGTCGCCGTGGAGGGGTTCGCCTTTGCGGGGGCCGGTGATTTTGATACCGCCGGCGATGCGTTCGATGTGGCGCGGGGCGGCGGGCTCGGGCTGGCCGCCGTGTTCGGCGGGGCGGTAGGCGGCGGACTCGAGCGTGGCGACGGCATCGCGGACGGAGATGGCGAAGCCATCGGAATCATATTCGATGGTGCCGAAGATGAGGGTGGCGTTGAGTTTGAGGCCGCGGTTGGTGGGGTCCGGGTCGTGGAGGCGGAATTCGACCAGGGATTCCTCGGCGTGGGATTCGGTGGCGATCCAGGGGGCGCCGATCTTTTCGCCGCTCTTCGGGGTGGGTTGGGTGAATCTGGTTTTGAAGTCGGGGAGGGGGAGGGCGAGCCAGCCGAGTTGGAGGGGGATTTGGTCGTCGTTGAAGGCGTTCACGAGGCGGCCTTCCATGCCTGCTGGCAGCGTTGTGCCTGACAGGTCCGTCGCGTAGCCGAAGAGTTGCGAGATGCGGGACGGCTGGAGCTCGAGCTTTCGCGCGACAGCGCCGTGATTGACGAGGTTCCCGCCGCGCGCATTGGCAAGCTCGCAGAGGTAATTGAGCTTGCTGTGGGGCGTCGAGATCGTTGCTTCGCGTGAGTCGGCCATGACGGGCTCCGTCGGTTGCGGGACGACGGGTTGTAGTATGCCGGCGTTTTGGCACGAACGGAAATGAACTGAACTGGATTAAACCCGGCCTTCCAGCGTTTAGCCTGGGGGCGCTCGGGTTGCCTTGGGTTCAGAAAATCTCTTCAGCTGACCAGGGGGCTGAAATGCGTCACGGCTTGGTTCGCCGACGCGCCAATTGAGGCGCCGGATGGGACCAAGGAGCGAGACGATGATTGGATTGATGTTGGTGCTGCGGTTGATTGGCGCGTGGGATGTGACTGATGTGCTGGTGCGCGAGGCGGGGCGGTTGGGGTGGGCGTTGTTGCAGGGGCCTTCGCTGGAACAGATCGGCGCGGTGGGGGCGGCGATGTTTGTCGCGCATGAGGTTTGGGGGGCGGTGATCCTGGCCGGGCGGGAGGTGCGGGCGCGGGTTCGGCGGTGGTGGCGGTAGGGCTGGGGGGATCGCCGGGGGGGTGAGTTGGTGCCGGTGGCGCCGCCCTCACCCCGGCCCTCTCCCGCAAACGCGGGAGAGGGGGGCGCGGCTCAACGGATAAAAGTTTTTTGCTTCTTTTTTTCAAAAAAGAAGCGCTGGCTTTCTTCTCCTTAGCGTGGGGCTAGTCTTCGTCGTCCATTTCTTCCTGGTGTTCGTAGTACCAGTCGATGACTTCGTCGTGGAATTCGGGGTCTCGGAGGAGGCGCATGGCCAAAGCGAGGACGATTTCGGCGGGGGCGGGGAGTTCTTCGGCGTCGTCGGAGAGTTCGGCGCCGCCGACGACGCGGACGGACATTTCGCCGTCTTCTTCGCCGACGATGAGGGCGAACTCCGTTTTATCGAGCTCGATGCTGACTTTTTCGGCGGCCATGGTTGTTGCTCCTGGGATGGCGGCGGGGTGGTAGCAGACCGCGCCGCCGCGGAATAGGGGTTAGCCGAGCAGCCAGGGGGCGCTGGTTGTGCCGGCGAGGGTGCGGAGTTGGGTGAGGAGGCCGGGGCCGATGGGGATGCCGGATTGCAGGCGGCGGGCGGCGTTGCGGCGTTCGGGGTCGCCGGCGACCATGACGGGGTCGGCGGGGTCGGTCGGTTTGGTGGCGCGAAGTGCGTCGGTGAAGGAGATGACGTCGGCGCGGAAGTCATCGGTTTCGCGGAAGAGGGCGGGGTTGAGGGCGAGGAAGAAGTGGCCGATGCCCATGGTGCCGGGGTGTTTGGTGTGCATGGGGTCGGTGATCATGGTGGCGCCGGAGAGGGCGGAGGAGAGGATGTTGACCATGCTGGCGAGGCCGTAGCCTTTGTAGCTGCTGGATTCGCGGGTGCCGCCGAGGGAGGTGAGGAAGCCGCCTTTTTCGCGGGCTTCGAGGGGGTCGGTGCTGGGGAGGCCGTCTTTGGTTTGGACCCAGCCGGGGGGGAGGGGGACGCCTTCGTTGGCTTTGTTGCGGATGCGGCCGGCGGCGACGGTGGTGGTTGCCATGTCGAGCAGGAAGGGTTCGCCGTCGCGGCCGGGGGCGGCGAAGGCGATGGGGTCGGTGCCGAGGCGGGCCTGGGCGCCGCCGGTGGGGGCGACCTGGATGCCGGAGGCCGACGTGGTGACGAGGCCGATGAGGCCGGCGTCGGCGGCCATTTTGGCGTAGAAGCCGCAGGCGCCGAAATGCGCGGAGTTGCGGACGGCGGCGACGCCGATGCCGATGCCGATGGTTTGCGCCTTGGCGATGGCGGTGTTCATGGCGAGGCGGGAGGTGACGTGGCCGAGGCCGCCATCGCCGTCGACGAGGGCGGAGACCGGGGTTTCCTTGACGATGCGGGGTTCGGCGCGCATGCGCATTTTGCCGTCGGCGGCGCGGGCGGCGTAGGTGGGGATCATGGAGATGCCATGGCTGTCGATGCCGTGGAGGTCGGCCCAGGCCATGATTTCGGCGGTGCTTTCGGCGTTTTCGGCGGGCATGCCGAAGGCGGTGAGGAAGCCGGCGATCTGGCGGCGGTGGACTTCGTAGGGGGCGGACATGTCAGGCCTCCCGGACGAAGCGGTTGGTGAGGGTGCCGATGCCGGTGATTTCGACGTCGACGAGGTCACCGTGCTTGAGGTCGGGCGAGCTGCCGTCGGTGCCCATCCACATGACGTCACCGGGGTGGAGGGTGCAGTACTGGCTGGTGACGTGGATGAAGTGCTGGATGGAGAACAGCATGTCGTTGGTGGGGAAGGAGGAGCGGATTTCGCCGTTGAGGCGGACGTTGGTGTGGAGTTTGGCGAGATCGACGTCGGTTTCGATCCAGGGGCCCATGGGCTTGAAGGTGTCGGTGTTTTTGGAGCGGAAGAAGGTGCGATCGGCCTTCTGCCAGGTGCGTTCGGAGACGTCGTTGCCGATGGTGTAGCCGAAGACGCAGGAGAGGGCGTCGGCTTCGGAGAGGTTTTTGGCTTTCTTGCCGATGATGACGACGAGTTCGCCTTCGTAGTGGATTTTGTCGGTGGCGTCGCGGGGGATGACGACGTTCTCGCCGTGGGCGATGAGGGCGTTCTGGGCGCGGTAGCCGATTTCGGCGCGGGCGGGGATGTTGGGGGAGGTGCCGGCTTTTTCGGCGGCTTCCTTGACGTGGGCGACGTAGTTGAGGCCGGCGCAGTAGAAGGTGCGCGGCATGACGGGGATTTCGATTTTCACGTCGGCGAGGCGGTGGGTGCGGCCGGTTTTCTCCCAGGAGGAGAACATGTCGCCGCTTGTTTCGAGGATGGTTTCGC
The DNA here is from genome assembly GCA_903910565.1 of uncultured Rhodospirillales bacterium. Lineage (GTDB taxonomy): Bacteria > Pseudomonadota > Alphaproteobacteria > Acetobacterales > Acetobacteraceae > CAIYPH01. The sequence continues at coordinate 1,371 of CAIWAJ010000232.1, read as the reverse complement.
CCTCGATTATGCCGTGGGCGGTGGTGCCGGCGGCGGTGTAGGTGATCCAGCGCATGGAGGTTTCAAGGAAGCGCTTCTTTTTGAAAAAAGAAGCAAAAACTTTTCTATCCGTTTGGTGCGCGGCTTGCAGGGTGGGTTCCGCGGCCAATGGATGAAAGTTTTTTGCTCCTTTTTTCAAAAAAGGAGCGCTTCCTTCCTTTCTTAGTTGGGTTTGATTGTGGTTTTCGCCACGACGGCGCGTTCCACGCCGGCGCGGCTGAGGTGGACGGTGTGGTACTCGCCGGCGAGCCAGGGGGCGAAGCGGTCGCGGTAGAAGGGGCTGCCGGGGACGCCGGAGTTGCCGATGTTTTGCACGGCGCGGAAGGCGTCGGGGGCGGAGAAATCGACGATCATGCGGTATTCGGCGCCGGAGGCGGCGTTGTGGGGCGGGAGTTCGCCGCCGGTGTTGCGGATGGTGTGGGAGCCGCCGTTGACGGGGGCGGGGCCGATATCGAAGGCGGCGGCGTTGGCTGGGGTGGAGAGCGGGTGTTTCCAGTGGGCGATGTGGACGCGGCCCCATTCCCAGGCGGCGCGGTCGGCGCCGAGGCGGTTGGTGAGGGTGGCGATGGATTGCTGCGCGGTTTCGGCGATGACGGCGGCGAGGCCTTCGGGGAAGTAGTTGGGGATTTCGCCTTCGATCACGCTGGTGCAGAGGCCGGTTTGCTGGACCGTGAGGTCGAGCAGATGGGCGGGGAGGTGGAGGGACTGCACGCGGCGGTTCCACAGGGCCATGAAGGTTTCGAACAGGGTCGGGGCGGCGCTGTGGAGGGAGTAGAACTGGTCCCAGCCGGCGAGGGTGGCGGCGAGTTCGGTGACGGCGGGGTCGGGGTTGCCGGCGAGGGCGTTCAGGATGTGGGGGATGGTGCGGGTGGCGCGGACGTTCTTGACGTCGTTTTGCAGGGCGATGTTGGCGGCGACGTCCATTTTCGGGCTGCCGGAGAAGATCTCGTCGAGCCGCACGCCGCGGTGGCCCTGGGAGTAGGAGCCGTAGATCGGATACGGGTAGTCGGGGGCGACGATGCGCTGGTTGGCGCTGGCGACGGCTCCGCTCGCGGGGTCGTAGCGGCTGGGCAGACCGTCGAACGGGATGTAGCCGATCCAGCGGTCTTCGGGGTTGTTGGCATCGCGCACGCCGGGCCAGGCGCGGCCGCGGATGGGGATGCGGCCCGACATCTGGTAGCCGATATGGCCGTCGCGGTCGGCGTAGATGTAGTTGAATACGGCGACGGCCCAGTCCTTCAGGACGGCGCGGAAGTTCGCCCAGGATTTCACGCGGCCGAGGCCGATGATGGCGCGGAGGTCATCCAGGTGTTCCATGCCGACCCAGCGCAG
>CAIWAJ010000231.1:0-5083 GCA_903910565.1 uncultured Rhodospirillales bacterium | reverse complement strand
TCGAAAGGCCCCACTTCGGCGTTGCCCGCCGTTGTCGTGCTCATGGCTTCGTTCCCTTCCCGCGGCGTCCCTTTTTGCGGGATCGCTCGTTAGCCGGCTTGGACACCGGATGTGGAACGCTAACCGGGTGAAATGCATTGCGCAATGGAGCAATGCCGCCCGCGCCGGCGCCGCCTACCGCCCCAGCGGCAGCGCCACGCCCATGGCGATGAACATCCCGCCGCACACCCGGTTGAACCGCCGGCCCGCCCGCTCCAGCAGCGGGCGGATGCGGTGCGCGAGCAAGGCGAGCAGGTATTCCGTGAGGTATTCCACCACGACGAAAATCGCCGTCATCGTCACCGCCTGGGGGGCGAGGTCCCGCGCGGGGTCGAGGAATTGCGGCAGGAAGGCGCCGTAGAACAGCAGCGCCTTGGGGTTGGAGATCGCGGTCAGCAGCCCGGCATGGAACAGCGAGGCCGCCGAGGCCGGCCCCGTCGCCGCCACCGCCGCGAGCCGGATCGGCGGCGCCCGCCAAAGCTGCACCCCCAGCACAACAAGATACGCGCCGCCGGCAAACTTCAGCACCGTCAGCGCCTGCGCCGACGCGGCCAGCAGCGCGCCCACCCCAAGCAGCGAAAGCGAGATCAGCCCGATGAACCCAACGGCACTCCCGCCAGCGGTGAACAGCGTGCGCCGATGGCCATGCAGCGCGCCATGGGTGATCGCCAGCAGCGAATTCGGCCCGGGCGTGATCGCCAGGCCAATGGCGGCGGCGATGTAGAGCAGCAGGGTCTGGATCGACATCTCCGGCTCAGGTCAGATGAATGCCGCCATTCACATGGATCGTCTGCCCGGTGATGTACGCCCCCTCCGGCCCCACGAGATGGCGCACCATGGCCGCGATGTCGTCCACGCTCGCCTTGCGCCCCAGCGGCACGTCCGACGAGGCGAGCCGCGGCGGCGTCGCCCCGGCCGCCGCCCCGCGCACGGTATCGACAATCCCCGGCGCCACCGCATTGGCGGTGATCCCATGCGCCGCCAGTTCCACCGCCAGCGCCCGCATCAACCCCTCAAGCCCGGCCTTGGACGCGCTGACATGCGCGCGATTCGGCGTGCCGATATGGGTGGAGGCGCCCGACAGCGCCACGATCGCCCCGCCGCCGCGGCCCAGCATATGCGGCACCGCCGCCCGCGTCAGGATGAAGGCGCCATCCAGCGCCACCGACATGATCTCCCGCCACTCCGCATACCCCAGTTGGAGAAACGGCGTCTGCCGCCGCAGCCCGGCATTGCTCACCACGATGTCGATCCCGCCGAACCGCCCCACCACGCCGGCGATCATCCGCTCCACCGCCTCCGGGTCCGACACATCGGCCAGCGCCGGCACCGCCACCCCGCCCGCCGCCGTGATGGCCGCCACCACCTCGTCGAGCGCCGCCCCATCGCGCCGCCCGTTCACCACCACCGCCGCCCCATCGGCGGCCAGCCGCAGCGCGATCGCCCGGCCGATATTGCGCCCGGCGCCCGTCACGATGGCGATCTTGCCGGCAAGCGGTTGGGTCATGGCGGTCTCCTCCTGCATCCCCCCCTTATGGTGCAGCCCGCCGCACTTGGCTACGATCCCCCCCCGCCCCGGCAACGCGGCCACCCAACGCACGAGGAATCCGGCCATGAAATTCGGCGTCTTCTACGAGCTGCAGCTCCCCCGCCCCTGGACCGAGACCAGCGAGGCCCAGCTGTTCCACGAAGCGCTCGACCAGTTCGAACTGGCGGACCGGCTGGGCTACGACCACGCCTGGGTGGTCGAACACCATTTCCTCGAGGAATACTCCCACTCCTCCGCCCCCGAGGTCTTCCTCGGCGCCGCCAGCCAGCGCACCAAGAACATCCGCCTCGGCCACGGCGTCATCCAGCTCACCACCAACCAGCCGCAGCGCGTCGCCGAAAAGGTCGCGACGCTCGACCTGCTCTCCCGCGGGCGCGCCGAGATGGGCTTCGGCGAGGCCGCCGGCCCCGCCGAGCTGCACCCCTTCGGCGTCCGCGTGCGCGACAAGCGGGACCGCTGGGAAGAGGCGGTCCGCGCCATCATGCCCATGTTCAGCCGCGAGGACTGGGAGTTCCACGGCCAGTCCTATGATTTCCCCGCCCGCAACATCATCCCCAAGCCCATGCAGCGGCCCCACCCGCCGGTCTGGGTCGCCTGCTCCAACATCCAGACCATCGCCAAGGCCGGCGAATGGGGCATGGGCGCGCTCGGCTTCTCCTTCGTCTCCCCCGACGCGGCCCGCGCCTGGGTGCATCGCTATTACAACACCCTGCTGCACCGGCCGGGCCGGCTCGGCGACTATCAGGCCAACCCCAACATCGCCATCGTCAACGGCTTCATGTGCGCCCCCACCGACGCGGAGGCCGAGGAACTCGCGTCCGGCTGGACCTTCTTCATCTTCGCCCTCGGCTATTACGGCCGCAAAGGCGTCGACGCGCCCGGCAAGTCCGACCTGTGGGGCGAGTACCAGGCCTGGCGCCAGACCGACAAGGCGAAGGAAGCCCTGCGCAACGGCCTCATCGGCTCGCCCGACACCATCCGCCGCAAGCTCCGTCAGTTCGCCGATGCCCATGTCGACCAGGTCATCCTGCTCAACCAGGCCGGCAAAACCACCCACAAGGCCATCTGCGACAGCCTCGACCTCTTCGCCCGCGAGGTCATGCCGGAATTCCACGCCATGGAACCCGCCCACGCCGCCTGGAAAGCCGACGTGCTCGCCGGGCGCACCGTGCTCGATGAGCTCAGCACCGAAGGCTACGACATCTACGCCCACCAGAACGCCGACATCGTCCGCCTCACCCCCGACCAGCTCAAGGCGATGATGGCCGCCAAGGACGCCGCGCGGGCGGCGGGGTAGGCCGCCATGCTGATGGCCCATCCCGGCGCCGGCGCCGCCGCCCACCCCGCGGTGGTGTGGTTCGACCTGCTGAACCCCACCCCTGAAGAAGTGCTCGAGGTGGAACACGCCACCGGCCTGCACGTCCCCGCCCGCGAGGAGCTGAGCGAAATCGAGTCGTCCTGCCGCCTGCGCGTGGTCGGTGACGCGCTCTACCTCAGCGCCCCCCTGGTCTTCCGCGCCGAAGCAACGCACATGCCCGGCACCACCCCGGTCGGCTTCGTCCTGACGCCGTCCTTCCTCATCACCATCCGCTTCGAGAAGATGGTGGCCTTCGGCCTGTTCACCGACCGCCTCGCCGCCGAGCCGGTCGCCGACGGGCCATCCGCCTTCGTCGGCCTCGCCGAGGCCATCATCGACCGCCTGGCCGACGTGCTGGAAACCGTCGGCGCCGAGCTCGATCGCATCTCCCAACGCGTGTTCCACACCGAGATCAAGGCGGTCGCCAAACTCTCCCGCCCCGTCAACGAGGACGCCGACCTGCGCGCCGTGCTGCGGCGGATCGGCGGCGCCGGCGATCTCGCGTCACGCATCCGCGACGGCCTGCTCGGCATCGGCCGCATCCTCCCCTTCGTCAGCGGCATGCGCGCGGCCTGGCTGACACCCGAACTCCTGCGCCGCATGGAAACCGCCCGGCAGGACATGGCCTCCCTCGCCGATTACGACGCCCACCTCGTCAACAAAGTGCAATTCCTGCTCGACGCCACCATGGGCCTCATCGGCATCGAGCAGAACAACGTCTTCAAAGTGCTGACCGTGGTCTCCGTCATCGGCATCCCGCCAACCCTGATCGCCGGCATGTACGGCATGAACTTCAAGAACATGCCGGAATACGACTGGTCCTGGGGCTACCAGTACGGCCTGTTCGCGCTGCTCCTGAGCGCGGTGGTGCCGTGGCTGTGGTTCCGGCGGAAGGGGTGGTTGTGAGGTCGCCTCCTTGAAGGTTTGACGGGAAGGGTGTTCTTTTTGTGAACAAAAAGAACCAAAAAAACTTTTTGCTCCATCCATGCCGTTGGCGTACTCCCCGCGGATAGGCGGGAGCGGTACCAACCAAAGGGTTAAAAGTTTTTTGCTCCTTTTTTTCAAAAAAGGAGCCCTTCCTTCCCCACCGCATTGCAAGGCCCACGGCCATTCACTATCCCGGTCGCGACCGCGATGGCCCCAGGGGGCACGGAGGCAAGATGATCGATCCGTTTCTCGAAGCCGAATACAACAACACCCTCAAAGTGCCGGACGCCGCGGACATCGCCGCCGCCTGGGTGCGCGATGCCGCCGCCTTCCGCGCCGCGCATGACCACGCCGAGTTCGGCGTCGGCTACGGTCCCTCCGAGCGCCAGGCGATGGATATCTTCTGGCCCGATGCCGGGCGCGCCGGGCCGCTCGCCATCTTCATCCACGGCGGCTACTGGCAGCGCCTGGACCGCAGCTTCGTCTCCCACTTCGCCGCCGGGCTGAACGCCCACGGAGTCGCGGTGGCCATGCCGAGCTATGATCTCTGCCCCCAGGTGAGCCTCGCCACCCTCACCGAGCAACTCCGCGCCGCCGCCCGCTTCCTGCTGGCCCGGCACGGGCGGCTCGACCTCGCGCTCGGCCATTCCGCCGGCGGGCACCTCGCCGTCATGCTCCTCGCCGCCGGCCTGGTGCCGGCGGCGCTGCCGATCAGCGGCCTGTTCGACCTGCGGCCCCTCGTGCACACCACCGTCAATGACGGAGTGCATTTCAACCGCACCGAAGCCTGGCACCTCTCCCCCCTCGCCCTCCCCCGCCCCGCCGGCCGGCTGCACGCGCTGGTCGGCGGCGCGGAAGGCGGCGAATACGCCAACCAGTCCCGCCGCCTCGCCCGCGACTGGTCCGGCCGCTGGACGTCGCTCGCCGGGCTCAACCATTTCACCATCCCCGGTGAACTGGTACGGGCGGAGTCGGGGATGGTGGAGATGGCTTTGGCGTTGATCTAGACAGGAAAGGCGTTCTTTTTGTGAACAAAAAGAACCAAAAAAACTTTTCACTCCATCGCCGCCGTTGGCTTGCCTCCTCGGCGCGGCCGAAGCGGTACAAGCCATTGGAATAGAAGTTTTTTGCTTCTTTTTTTCAAAAAAGAAGCGCTTCCTTCCTCTTTCAACGCAAAAAATCTCACTTCACACAGAAAATTCTCCTTGACC
>CAIWAJ010000230.1:0-1942 GCA_903910565.1 uncultured Rhodospirillales bacterium | reverse complement strand
GCCGCATACCCAGGCGCGCTATCGCGACGCGTTCTACGCGCCGATCCTCTCGGACTGGCGGAATTTCGAGAGCTGGCAGGAGGCGGGGAGCCCGACGGCGATGGAAAAGGCGAACGGGGTATGGAAGGAATGTCTCGCCGCCTACCAGGCGCCGTCGATCGATCCGGCGGTGGCTGAGGAGCTCGGCGCCTTCGTGGCATCCCGCAAGGCGGAAGGCGGGTTTAAGACGGATTTCTGATGGCACACGCGATCATCCTGGCGGCACAGGTCTATGGCGGCGTCGGCTTACTGGTTGCCGCCTGGTTCCTGTTGTGGCGGATTGAACGGGTCGATCCCATGGCGCGCGGCGCCTACGCGTTCCGCCCGCTGCTGATCCCCGGGATCGTGCTGCTCTGGCCATTGGTGCTGTGGCGGGGGATGCGCCCGCCCGGTGCGGGACGGGAGTTCGGCGCCGCGCATGCGCGCATCTGGGTCGGCCTATCGATCGTGTTGCCGCTGCTGGTGCTCGGCAGCCTCGCGCTGCGGCAGAACGGCCCAATCGAGGCGCCGCCCGTCAGGCTTTCGGCACCATGAGCATAAGCTACGTCCCAGTCGGCTGGAGCCGCACCAAGCTGGTTTATGACGCGGTGCTGATGGCCGCGGTGGTGGCCTATCTGCTGATCTACATGCGGCTCGGCCCGGCACTGCAACCCGCGATCATCCCGCCCGATGGCGGTGCGCTGGGGATGCGGGCGTTCGGAAGCTGCGCCTTCCTGCTGCTGAGCTTCGTGCTGTGTATCGGCCCGCTGGCGCGGCTCGACCGGCGGTTCCTGCCGTTGCTCTATAATCGCCGGCATTTCGGGGTGATTACCTGTGCGGTTGCGGCTGGGCACGCCTGGCATGTGCTCGGCTGGTATTTCGCCTTCGCCGCCACCCCGCCCTTCGAGGGTATGCTGGGCGCCGATACCAGCTTCTTCCAACTGCGCGGCTTTCCCTTCATCCTCTTCGGGATCGGCGCGCTGGCGATCATGCTGGCGCTTTCGGTGACAAGCCATGATTTCTGGCTCGCCTTCCTCACCCCGCCGGTGTGGAAGCGGCTGCATATGGCGATCTACGCCGCTTATGGGCTGGCGGTGCTGCACCTCGCGATGGGCGCGCTGCAATCCTCCACCAATCCGCTGCTGGCGATGGTGGTGGCCGCCAGCGTTGCCGGCGTATGCGGGCTGCATCTGCTCGCGCGGAACGTGCCATCCGCTCCGCCACCCGGCGACTGGATTGATGCCGGGCCAGCCAGCGCCATCGCCGATGGAAGCGGCATCACGGTGCCGCTTGGCGACGGCGTGGCGGCGGCGATCTTCCGCGATGGCGAGCGGCTCTCCGCGATTTCGGCCCATTGCGCCCACCAGAACGGACCCCTTGGCGAGGGGCGGGTGATCGATGGCTGCATCACCTGCCCCTGGCATGGCTTCCAGTATCGCCTGACCGACGGCTGCGCGCCCGCCCCCTTCACCGAGCGGCTGGCGACTTACAATCTCCGCCTCGCGGATGGCCGGGTGTGGCTCGATCGCCGGGCCAATCCGCCGGGCACGCCGGTCGTGCCACTGGAACTGCCATGAGCGCGCCGCACGAGGATTTCTTCATTGGCTGGACCGACCGCCTGCCACCCCGCGATCGCGGCTTCATCGCCCGCGTGGCCCTGGCCTTCCTGGCCGCAATGCTGCTGCTCGCCCTCGGCCTCGCCCGCACGATGGACGATAGCGGCGGCGGCAGCGGGGACTGGATTGCCGGCGAGCAGACATTCCGCGGCACCGTCACCGGCCAGCCCTACGCCCTGCTGCATGTGGCTCCCGATGCCGCCCATCCGCAAGGCCATGCGATGATGCTGGCGATGGTCGGCAAATACCCAGTTGTCGTGCCGCCGGAGTGGGAGGGGCGCAGACTCGAGGTGAAGGGCTGGCTGGTG
>CAIWAJ010000229.1:0-3773 GCA_903910565.1 uncultured Rhodospirillales bacterium | reverse complement strand
GATGTCTTCGAGGGTGAATTGGTCGGCTTCGTCGTCGAAGCTGAAGAGTTCGGCGTAGCGGCCCCAGTTGATGACGGCTTGGAGGGTTTCTTCGGCGTAATCGGGGGACATGTGGTCTTCGAGTTCGTCGCGGAAGCGGAGCGCCGGGGCGCGGTGGTTCCAGCGTTCGTCGAGCGTGCGGCGGATGGCGCGGGCGAGGGGCAGGTGGGTTCGGAGCGCGTTGGCGAAGATGGCTTTGCGGGTATCGGTATCGGCCTGGGCGAAGCGCCGTCCGGCGTCGTTGAGGCGAAGGTCACCTTCGGCGATTTCGCCGAGGCCGAGGGCCTGGAGGGCTTCGCCCATCGGCAGGAGTTCGTCGGCTTCAAGCTGCAGCGCGGCGGCGAGGGCCGGCAGGTCGGCCTTGCCGTCATAGGGGGGGGCGGCAACGGTCTCGATGAGGCCGGCCAGCAAGTTGGTGGAAATATGATGGAGCTGGGTGGCGAAGCCATTATCGGCGGTCTGCGGCGCCTGCACCGGTGCCACCGCGCGGCGGGTCATCAGCGCGTAGATGTCGTCTACAAGCTTGCGGAAGGCGGGGTCGAGCCGGTTGCGCGGGTGGGGGAAGGGCACGCGCAGCTCGCTGGCGACCCGGCCGGGGTTGGAGGAGAAGACGAGAATGCGGTCGCACATCAGCACCGCCTCCTCGATGTTGTGGGTGACCATGAGGATGGACTTGATGGGCAGCTTGCGCTCCATCCAGAGGTCGATGAGGTCGGTGCGCAGGGTGTCCGCGGTCAGCACGTCAAGCGCGGAGAAGGGTTCATCCATCAGCAGGAGTTCCGGCTGCACCACGAGGGCGCGGGCAAGGCCGACGCGCTGGCGCATGCCGCCTGAGAGTTCTTTTGGGTAGGCGCTTTCGAAGCCGCCAAGGCCAATGAGGTCGATCGCCGCCTCGGCGCGCTTGTCGCGCTCGACGCGGCCGACGCCCTGGGCCTCGAGGCCGAGTTCGACATTTTCCTGTACGGTGAGCCAGGGGAACAGCGCGAAGCTTTGGAACACCATGGCCACGCCCTCGGCAGGGCCATGAAGGGTTTTGCCGCGCCAGGTCACCTCGCCGGCGGTGGGCGTCAGCAGCCCCGCGACGATGCGCAGCAGGGTGGATTTGCCGGAGCCGGAGCGGCCGAGCAGGCCGACGATTTCGCCGTCCTGCAAGGTGAGGTTGACGTCGTCGAGCACCACGAGGTCGGGGTTGCTGTCCTTGTGATAGGCCTGCCGGCAGCCGCGGACGGACATCAGTTCCTGCATCGTGGTGTCTCCTATCCGAGGGTCGCGCGGCGGCTGGCGTAGGCGTAGAGCGGCCGCCAGATCAGCCGGTTCATGAGCAGTACGTAGAGCGACATGACGACCACGCCGAGCACCACGCGCTGGAAATTGCCGGCATCGGTCGCCTGGGCGATATAGGCGCCCAGGCCGTGCGCGGCGAGTTTGGTATCGCCCCAGGAGGCGACTTCCGAGACGATCGAGGCGTTCCACGAGCCACCCGAGGCGGTGATGGCGCCGGTGACGAAATAGGGTACCACGCCGGGAAGGATGACCTTGCGCCACCACAGCCAGCCATTGACGCGGAAGTTCTTCGCCGCCTCCTGCAGGTCTCCGGGGAAGGCGGAGGCGCCGGCGATGACGTTGAACAGGATGTACCACTGGGTGCCCAGCACCATCAGCGGCGTCAGCCACACGTCCTCGTTGAGGTGGAAGGCGACGATCACCACCACGAAGGGCGGGAACAGCAGGTTGGCGGGGAAGGCGGCAAGGAACTGCGCCACTGGCTGCACGCGCCGCGCCCAGGCCGGGCGCAGGCCGAGCCAGACGCCGATGGGCACCCAGATGATCGCGGCCAACGCCATCAGCACCGCCACGCGCAGCAGGGTGATAGCGCCGAGCATGACGGCTTCCAGCAGGTCACCCCAGCCCAAGGCAGAGGTGACGTAGCCCCAGATCTGCCACACCGCCCATGCCAGCACGGCCAGCACGCAGGCCATGAACACGGCGTCACCGGCCCGGCTGGACCGCTCGCCGGCGGATTCGCCCTGGAACGGACGCCCGATGCGCAGCCCGGTGAGCCAGCCAAAGCCATGGCCCACCAAATCCCCGCCGACGCGTAGCAAATGGGTGCGCCGCAGCAGCGCCAACATCCAGGGGTCCTCGGCTTCGACGCTTGCAGTGGTTTCGAAGCGGAACTTGGAGGACCAGGCGACCAGGGGGCGGAACAGCAACTGGTCATAGGCGAGGATGACCGCGAGCATCGCGCCGATCGCCCAGAACACCGCCGAGATATCGCGCTTCTCCAGCGCGAGCGCCACATAGGCGCCGATGCCCGGCAGTTTCCAGCTTTGCTCGCCCAGCGTGATCGCCTCGGAGGCGACGACGAAGAACCAGCCCGCCGACATCGACAGCATGGTGTTCCACACCAGCCCGGGCATGGCGAATGGCACTTCGAGGCGCCAGAACCGCTGCCACGAGGTCAACCGGTAGCCGCGGGTGGCTTCGTCGAGGTCGGCGGGCACCGTGGTAAGGGACTGGTAGAAGCTGAAGGCCATATTCCAGGCCTGGCTCGTGAAAATCGCGAAAATCGCTGCCAGTTCGAGCCCCATCACCCGGCCCGGGAACAGCCCCATGAAAAACGCGGTGGTGAAAGTGAGGAAGCCGAGAATGGGGACGGACTGCAGCACGTCCAGGATCGGGATCATGATCAGCCCGGCGCGCCGGCTCTTCGCCGCCAGGGGCGCGTAGGTGAAGGTGAATAGCAGCGAGGCTGCGAGCGCGGCGAACATGCGCAGCGTGGTGCGCAGCGCGAATTCCGGCAGGCTCCACGGGTCAAGCGTGATGGCGGAGGCTTCCAGCGCGTCAAGCGGTACCAGCGTGCCTCGACCGGCGCGCGCGATGGCGACGAGCAGCAGCGTCACCGCGAGGATCGCCGCGATATCCCATACGTTCGGGATGCGCCGCCCGGACAGGCCGGCAGGGAGGTCTCGGCTGTTCATGTTGATCCGTGGCAACGAGGAGCGCTGTGCGGCAGGCCTTAGCCGATGCCCGATGCCCTGTCACCAACCCTAGGGTGTCTGTTGTGTGACACCTGTGCTGCCGAATCCGCCGGCACCGCGGGCGGTCTCGGGCAGCTCCGCCACTTCCTCCCATGCGATTCGCACCACGGGGGCGAGGATGCCTTGGGCGATGCGCATGCCGCGGGTGACGGTGAAGGGCTCATGGCCGGCGTTCATCACGATCACCAGGAGTTCGCCGCGGTAGTCCTCATCGACGGTGCCGGGGCTGTTGGGCAGCACGATGCCGTTCTTGAGCGCGAGGCCGGAGCGCGGGCGCACCTGTAGCTCGTAGCCGGGCGGCAGCGCGATGGCGAGCCCGGTCGGCACCAGGACGCGGGCGCCGGGGGCGATCACCATGTCCTCGCCGATGGCTGCCAGCAGGTCGAGTCCGGCGGCGCCGGCGGTGGCATAGGCAGGCAGCGGCAGGCCCGCGCTGTGCGGCAGGCGTTTGACGGCGACGGGGATGGTCATGCCAGGGCCTCCGCGATGCGGGCGGCGAGGCGGGTGGCCACTTCGTCCTTGGCGAGCCGGGGCCAAGGCTCCTCGCCCGCGGCGGTGATCAGCAGGATCTCGTTTTCGCTGCCGCCCATGATGCCGGTGGCGGGCGAGACGTCATTGGCGACGATCCAGTCGGCGTTCTTGCGGCGGCGTTTGTCCTGGGCGTGGGCGATCAGGTCATGCGTCTCGGCCGCG
>CAIWAJ010000228.1:0-1575 GCA_903910565.1 uncultured Rhodospirillales bacterium | reverse complement strand
GGCAGCGGGGCCGGGAGCGTGACGGCGCTGGGCAACGCCATCATGTTCGGGGGCAGCGGGGCGCTGATTTATGCGGGGAGCGTGACGTCCACTTTGGTGGGCGGGGCGGGGAATATTACGGGCAGTGGCGGCGGGCTGGTGATCGGCGGTGGTGGGACGCTGAATTTTCAGGCGAACGGGGCCACCACCGTGGTGGGCGGGGCCGGGGCAGCGACGGTGAACAGCGCCGGCCTGATGGTGGGCGGGACCGGGGCGCTGGTGTTCAACAATTTCGCCAATAATTACGGCAACTACACCGGCATCGGCGGTACCGTGGTGACCAATCCGCTCGGCAGCGCCACCATCAACAGCGGCGCCTATGGCAGCCATTTGCTGCTCTATGACAATGGCAACACGACCTATGACCAGTTGCCGCCGCTCTATGGGCAGTATTACGGCAATGACGCCATCATCGCCCAGTCCGGCAGCCTCACCGTTCCCTTGGCGGTGGGCATGAACATCACCGCCATGCCGGGTGTCGGACACAGCCATGTCACCGTCGGTGGGGGCAGCAACGTGACCGGCGGGGGCGATGGCGACGTGCTGGTGGCGCAGAATGTCGGCCCGAAGGCGAATTTTCACAGCGGGCTGTATGTGCCCTTCCCCGTCCACCTCACCGCCGGCGCCGGGGCTGCCGTCGTCTCAGCGGCCGGCTTTCTTGGTGACCTGACGATCGCGGGCGGCAGTGGCGCCGACCAGATCACTGGCGGCGACGGCTACACCACCATTATGGCCGGCAGCGGGGCGGCGACCATCGCGGTGGGCGCCAGCACCAACTACACCAATGGCACGCTGTTTTCCCAGCAGACCGCCACCACGCTGGTGTTTGCCGCGGGCAATGCTTCCAGTGACCTGATCCGGAATTTCGTGCCGTCGTTCGATTTCATTTCCCTTCAGGGCTTCCCCGCCGGGGAGGCCGCCGCCGATTTTGCCGCCGCCACGGTGACCGGCGGGGGGGATACGCTGATGACGCTGTCGGACGGGACGCATTTGACGTTCGCGGGGGTGAGCGGGCTGGGGCTGGGGAATTTCGTTTAGGGGGCTAGGCGCGGCACGTCGTACTGCGCGAAGGCGGCGTCGACGGTCACCAAAGTGAGGCATTCGTGGCGGGCCTGGGCGATCAACATGCGGTCAAACGGGTCAGCGTGATGGCGTGGCAGGGCTCCGGCGGCCAAAGCGTGCGGCGCGGTGATGGGCAGCACGGTGCAGCCGAGTTCGGTGACCAGGGCGGGCAGACGTTCGATGGGGAGGTGCAGGCGGCCGAGCGCGTGCTTGATGGCGATCTCCCAGAGGGAGGCGACGCTCACCAGCACGTCATGCGACGGCTCCGCGATGGCCGTGCGGGCGCTAGGGGGCAGGCGCTCGGGGCTGATGAGGGACCACAGGAGGATGTGGGTGTCGATGAGCAGGCGCACGGAGAGGCGGCCTATGCGGCGGTGCCGTTGAACGCGGCGGCGATGTCATCGGGCAGCGGGGCATCGAAATCATCGCCGATACTGAAGCCCTGGCCGGCGAGAAGGCCGAGGGGGCGGGGAT
>CAIWAJ010000227.1:0-1729 GCA_903910565.1 uncultured Rhodospirillales bacterium | reverse complement strand
CCCAGGCCGACAACCTGCTGTCCTTCGTCATCGAGCGCGCCGAAGACCGCATCCGCCGCAAGGAACTCAAGGACACCCCGCGCAAATCCGCCACCCGCCGCCTCCGCCTCCCCGGCAAACTCGCGGATTGCTCCTCCGAAGACACCGCCCGCACCGAACTCTTCCTCGTCGAGGGCGACAGCGCCGGCGGTTCGGCCAAGCAGGCGCGCGACCGCGCCACCCAGGCGATCCTCCCGCTCCGCGGCAAAATCCTCAACGTCGCCTCGGCGTCGGCCGAAAAACTCCGCCAGAACCAGGAACTGAAAGACCTCATCGAAGCCCTCGGCTGCGGCGCCGGCGAACGCTTCGACCGCGCCCGCCTGCGCTACGGCCGCATCATCATCATGACCGATGCCGACGTCGACGGCGCCCATATCGCCTCATTGCTGATGACCTTCTTCTACCGCGAAATGCCCGACCTCATCCGCCAAGGCCACCTCTACCTCGCCCAACCCCCGCTCTACCGCCTCGTCCAAGGCGCCAAATCCGTCTACGCGATGGACGACGCCGACCGCGAGCGGAAGGTCAAGCAATTCAAATCCACCAGCAAAATCGAAGTCAGCCGCTTCAAGGGCCTCGGCGAAATGCCCCCCTCCGCCCTCAAAGAAACCACCATGGACGCCTCCAAACGCACCCTCCTCAAAGTCGTCGCCCTCCCCGAAGAACGCGCCCGCACCAATGATCTGGTGGAAAGCCTCATGGGCCGCCGCCCCGAACTGCGCTTCGCCTTCATCCAGGAGCACGCCAAGGACGTCGTCGACCTCGACGTCTGAGGGCAGAAAGCAAGCAAGCGCTCCTTTTTTGAAAAAAAGGAGCAAAAAACTTTTATCCGTTTTGCCGCAATCCCCGTAGCGCGGGTGCAACCCGCCACTTCACCGGCACGCCGGCTCCGCCACCAGAACCGCAACAACCATGCCGCCTTGCAGGCAGCCGCGGTGCCATTCGGCGAAGCGACACCCACCACCCCTCAAGCGCCCAAACCAAGCAAAAAAATCGCCAACCGCTATTTTCCTCTTGTATGGCGTAGACATTGATGTTAGACAACACATCATGTTCCATCACTTCCACACCCCCCGACTGCCCGAAGGCACCCCCGAGGCGATCCGTCGCTTCGTGATGACCATCGGCGGACTGTGTGAAGCGATCGGCCGCGCCTTCAACCCCAATCCCAACCCGCCCGTACCCGGCCTCATCATCTACAACTACATCCTGCGCACCCGCCGCCGCTTCGAGCGCCTCATGGCCCGCCTCATCGCCGGCATCCCCCACCGCGCCCGCAAACCCCGCCAAAAATCCCAACACCGGGACTCCGACCGCAAAACCCCCCGCCTCCGCCTCCCCACCCGCAAAGGCTGGCTCGCCGCCGAACTCCGCGACTACAGCCACTTCTACGCCGCCGGCCTCCGCGACACCCTCAACGCCCCCGAAACCGCCACCCTCATCGCCCAAAGCCCCCAGGCCCAACGCCTGCTGCGCCCCCTCTGCCGCATGCTCGGCCTCACCATCCCCGCCATCGCCCCCCTCCCGCGCCGCCCCCGCAAACCCCGCTTGCCCAAGCCGAAACGCCTGACCCGCAAACAGCGCGAAGCCATTCTTTGGTATCCCAACTCCGAGGGGAAACCGATGAAGCTCCTGCCGAAGCGATTACCAAGGGACTGACCAGCGGAGCCAGAAGTACGTCCTATAAGTT
>CAIWAJ010000226.1:0-12222 GCA_903910565.1 uncultured Rhodospirillales bacterium | reverse complement strand
TTGTCCGCGAGTTCCAGCACTACCGGCACGGTGCGGTGGGCGCCCGAGGGATACATCGGCAGCGCGCGCATCTGGCGCGTGGCGGCCTCGATCAGCTCCTCGTCGGAATAGCCGAGGGCGACGCAGTAGAAGGAGGAGACGGCCTCGATATAGTCCCGCCCCCGCTCATCGGTGACGTAGACGCCCCGGCCGCCGGCCAGCACCAGCGGGCGCTCGCTGCGCAGGCGGTTGAGGTCGGAAAATCCGAGGACGAGGGTGTCGTTCTGGTAGTTGCTGGCGGTGCGGTGTTCGAGCATCACGGCCTCCATCGGGGTGGAGGATGCTAGGCCGGTTCCGGCGCGCTCGCCAAGCCAATCCGAGCCGGAGCGGCTTCGTTGAGCGCGTCAATGACCCAACACGCGCTGAAATTGGACAACCCGCTCAATTGTGCGGAGTTCGGCTAAATCCAGCTTCGCCATCGACGTCCCCGGCCAGGTTCGCGAGCTTGACGCGTGACAGAATGAGGACGGCATGCCGCCCGCTCGTCACGAGCACCCCGAGCTCGGCCAGCCGGGTCATTGCCCGACAGACGGTCTCCTTGGTCAGGCCGAGATAATCGGCCATGTCGAGCCGGCACATTGGAACCTCGATGGCGGGGCCGCCACGTCCCGCCTTCTGCAATCGCCGCTCGATCAGCAGCAGCAGACTGCACACCCTCTCCACGGCCGTCTTGCGGGCGAGCAGCACGATCCGATCCTCGGCCGCCGCCATGTCCTCGCACAGCAGTTGGACAAGGCGCAGGTTCAATTCTGAACAGCGTTGTACCCCCTGGCGGAACTGATCGCGCGACAGGCGGCGAATCTTGGTGGGTGACAAGGCCTCCGCCGTACCGAAATTCGGGCTTCTGAGAGAAACCCCGAGGAGGTCGCCCGGATAAGCGAAACCGACGACAGCCCGCCGCCCACCGGCGAGAATCTTTATGGTACGCAACATCCCTTCCACCACGCCGAAGACGTGCGTCGCGGCATCCCCTTCCCGGAAGACGGTCGCGCCGGTCTTGAATTGTTCGACCGGCTGGTGGCTGAACAGGGACTCCAGCCGCGGTGCGATCGTTGGCACGGCAACAAACGACGGGTCGGCAGTGCTGGTCCGCCACTCGATAGTTTCGGAGAACATGATGGACAGCTCCTGGATGAAATAGGGTCGGCGCGGTGGCGCCGCGTCGGGCGCCATAGGCGGAAGGCACGACCGTGATCGGGCTTGGCACGACGGGCTGGGCACGACGGGCTGGGCAGCCCTCTGCGCCACGCCCGTTGCTCAACCCGGTGCAGGCGGCTCGATACCCGCTGCTGCCACCTGACCCCCCTGCGTGACATCGCACCCCATGGCGCCGAATCCCGGTTTGGTCTCGTGTGCCTCGGCCAAATGACGCCTCACGCTATCGAGGTTGGATTTGCATCGGCAGCGTCGGAAACTACTCAGTCGCGACATCGACCGGCGCAATCCGCGTATCGGGATGATCCCGGCCAGATGAGGGGCGCCATGGGACAACTCGGCAATCCCGCGCATCGATGCGGGTCGGCTTGCCGACCGCACGGAAGACGCGTTCCAAGCGCCTGGCAGGAGAGCGGCCGAACGTGACTTAATTCGGCAATTTCAGCATAAAAAATAATCACTTCGCCCATATATTGGCGCATCAACGGTGGATCTGCTCAGAATCGCCTGCAAATCGATCAAAAAAACTCGCGGCCGCGCCCAATCTCACCGCGCTCCGATGCTCAACCATAAAGCGTGGGCGCAACGCCGGGCGCTCTCAGAAACTGGTTTGGTGCGCGGCCGGCATCGTCGAAGTCGAGAGCATTCACGACATCGCCAGCCTGCTCAATCCAGCGCCTTCCCGGACCGGCCCATGGTTGCGGCCCGATCCCGGCCGCCGTCAGAACTCCAGCAGCGTATCGCGCAAGTGCTGGTGCGCGTAGCCTGTCCGCACCAGGCCACGCTGCTGCAGAGCAGGCACCAGACCATCCGTGATTTCGGCAACACTGCGCCGGCTGACATCACCGAGTGAGAACAGGAACCCGTCCCCCCCGACCTCCTGCATGATCTCACCCATCTGCGCCGCGACATCGTCAGGCGTGCCGACCAGGTCCATGCAGCCGCCGGAGGTCGAATAGCTCACCATGGCCTCACGCAACGTCTTGTTCCCTGCGCGCTTGAGGAACACGGCGAGGCTCGACTGATGGCCATTCGTGGTCAGCTCCCCCACAGGCGCATCGAGATCCACCCCGGACAAATCGAGGTTGGTGATCCAGCCGAACTGCGCCAGCCGGACATCGAGGTTTGTCTCCGCATCAATGCGTCGGCGCTGGGCGCGGATCTGCGCCTCCTCTCGCGTGGCGGCGACGATGGGGGACAGCAAATACAGCACTTTGCAGCTATCCGGATCGCGCCCGTAGCCGACCATCAGGCGGCGCACATCGTCGCGGTACTCCTTCATGCCATCGATGCCCTTGGGGGCGGCAACAATGGTGTCGGCATGCTTGGCGGCAATGGCGCGGCCGGGGCCGGAACCGCCGGCCTGGGCGATAACCGGGCGCCCTTGCGGCGCCGGGCCGGAGTTCAACGGGCCACGGCTGGCGTAGTATTGGCCCTTGAAATCGATCGTACGAACCTTCGCAGGGTCGATCAGCACGCCGGACGCGCGATCGGCAATGATGGCATCCGCATCCCACGTCCCCCACAGTTGCTTCACCACGTCGATGAATTCATGCGCCATCTCATAGCGCTTGTCGTGCGGCGGCAGGGCGTCCATGCCGAAGTTCTGCGCCGCCAAATCGGAGCTTCCGGTCACCATGTTCCAGCCGCCGCGCCCGCCGGAAATCTGATCGAGCGTACCGACGATGCGGGCGACGAGATACGGGTGGTAGGCGAAGGTCGACAGGGTGGGCACTATCCCAAGGCGCGACGTGGCCTGGGCCATCAGCGTGGCAATCACCGTGGGTTCCTGGCGCGGGATCGACATGCCGTTCTTGAGGAAAATATCGCGCGAATTCTGCCAGTTCTGCCCCACGTAGATGGAGTCCTCGAGCAGCAGATAGTCAAACCCCGCCCGCTCAATATTGCGGGCGAGGTCGACGAACATCGAGGCGTTCATCCACTCCTCGCTGATGTTGCCGGTAAACGGCGCGCCCCAGGCCTGAATGGAGGAGCCCTGAAGGAACCACGCGAGATGGAACGGCGAAGTGGCCAAGATGATCTCCTCATCAATGCAGACTGAAAATGCCTAGAGCCCGATCACCGCTGCCTCTCCGCTCACCAGCGCCGGCTTGGCCGCCACCGTTACCCGTGCCCGCACATGCCGCGAAAACGCGAACTCGAGCGCATTGACCGCCCGCCGTATGGCTTCGGTGATGGCGAGGTAGATCAGGGCGCAATAGAGATAGACCGAGAAGTCAAACGTCCGGGCGAAGATGAAGCGGGTCTGGCCCATCAGGTCCAGCAGCGTGACAATCGCGGCGAGGGCGCTTGCCTTGACGATGCCAATCACCTCGTTGCCGAGTGGGCGCAGCGCCACCAGCATGGCCTGCGGAAACACCACGTGGCGGGCGATCCGCCATGGCGACAAACCCAGCGCCTTCGCGGCTTCCACTTGCCCGCGTGGCACCGCGGCAATGGCGCCGCGGAGGATTTCGGCCTGGTAGGCGGCGGTATTCAAGGTGAAAGCCAGGATGCAGCAGTAATAGGCATCGCGGAAGAACCACCAGACCCCGATCTCCTGGAAAAAGGGGCGGAACTCGCCGCCGCCATAATAGACCAGATAGAGCTGGCACAGCAGCGGTGTGCCACGAAAGAAGCTGATATAGGCGAAGGCCGCGTTGGTGATGAGCAAGTTGCGCGACATCCGCGCGCGGGCGATCACGAAAGCCAGCACAAAACCAAGGCTGCACGAGGTAATCACCACTAGCGCGGTGATTTTCATGCCCAGGACGATCCGCCAGCCATAGGTGGCCAGCAGCTCGGTGTTCACGACGAAGCCAAGCACCTGCCACAGCGTATCCATCACGCGTAGCCCCGGTTGGCCCGCCGCTCGAGCCAGCTCTGCACGCTGCCCGAGGTAACGCTGAAAATCAGGTAGATCACCGCGGCCGCCGTGTAGAACACCAGCGGCCTGGTCGTCGCCCGGCTCGCCTCGGAGGCGGCGCGAAGCAGATCGGTGACCGCGAGCGTGGAGATGAGCGCGGTATCCTTCATCAGGATGGTCCAGATGTTACCCAGCCCGGGCAACGCGACGCGAGCAAGCTGCGGCAGCGTAATCAGCCTGAACACCTGGCGCCGGTTAAGGCCAAGCGATCGTGCCGCTTCTCCCTGGCCCGGCGGCACCGCAGCCAGGGAGGCGACCCACACCTCGCTGGAATAGGCCGCCACCACTGTCGACAATGCGATCACCCCGGCGGCGAACGCGCTCACCTCGATATGGCCGCCGGCCCCGGCGAGCTTGCCCAGCTTGTCGATCAGCGCTTGCAGGCCGAAATAGACGATGAACAGCGCCAGCAGGTCCGGGATACCGCGAAAAAAAGTCGTATAGGCGTCGCAGACGGCGCGCAGCACACGGCTGCGCGCCAGCTTCATCAAGGCGAGTACGAGCCCGGCGCCGAACCCGAACGGCACCGTGGTCACCGCCAGCGCCACCGTCACCACGGTGCCGTTGAGCAGCAGACCAATCCAGCCCTCGGGGCCGAACAGAAGCTCGAACCACGCCATCTCAGCAGCCGCTTACTTACCGCGGATGTTGATCTTGAAGTACTTGTCGGCGATCACCTTGTAGGTGCCGTCCGCGTCGACCTCGGCGATCGCCTTGTTCAGCATCGCCTTGAGGTCCTCGTCCTCCTTGCGGAAGGCCGCGCCGACGCCGGGGCCGAAGATCTCGGGGATACGCTTGATCTCGGCGACCACGCGGCAGCAACCGGCGCCGACCTTTTCGACAAACGTGTTGCCGACGATGAGGTCCGTCACGGTGTAGTCGAGCCGCCCGGCCTTCAGATCGTTCTGCGGCTCGTCTCCGCCCGGATACAGCTTGATTTCGGAGTCCTTGTAGTACGCCTCGAGATAGTTGGAGAACGTGGTGGAGGACTGGGTGCCGATCGTCTTGCCCTTCAGCGCGGCGGGCGACACATCATTGCTCTTATTGGCGGCCGAACCGACGAACACCGGCGGGGTGGCGAAATAGACGTCCGAGAAGCTGACCACCTGGGTCCGCTTGGGCGTGATGTTCATGCTGGACATGATCATGTCGAACTTGCCGGCGATCAGCGAGGGGATGATGCCGTCCCAGTCCTGGTTCTGAAAAGTGCAGGTCACCTTCATGCGTTTGCACAATTCGGTGGCATAATCGACTTCCCAGCCGACGATCTCGCCCTTGGCGTTGACGCTTTCGAACGGCGGGTACGTCGCGTCGATCCCAATTCGGACCGTCTTCCAGTCCTTCGCCGCCGCCGCGCCCATCGAGGCCGCCAACGCCAGTGTCGCGAGGCCGAGACGCCCCAGTATTCCGTTTGTCTTCATGAATAGCCCCCTGATGGCTGCCCGTTCGGCAGCGAACAGAGGCCTTGCAAAATCGGGACCACATTCTGAAAGTATCCCCTGCCATGGCCGGTACGGAACTTGCTGTCCCCCTCACCCCATGCGTTTCACTCGAGCAGAACTGGATTCAGGCGTGACGGTCGAGACGGTCGACACTCTCATCATCGGTGGCGGCCAGGCAGGCCTGGCGATGAGCGAACAACTCAGCAAGCGCGGCCTGCCGCATCTGATCGTCGAACGCGCCCGGATCGCCGAGCGCTGGCGGTCGGAGCGCTGGGACGGCCTGCATGCCAACGGGCCGGCCTGGCATGATCGCCTGCCCGGCCTGCCGATCCCCGGTGTCGACCCTGACGCGTTCGCTTCGCGCGACGAGATGGTCGCCTACTTCACCGCCTACGCCGAGCGCATCGCGGCCCCCGTCCGCTGCGGCGTCGCCGTCACCGCGCTGGATCGTCTGAACGGCCAAACCGGCTTCCGCGCCGAGACCACGCAAGGGCCGATCGACGCCAGGAATGTCGTCGTCGCCACCGGCCCGTTCCAACGTGGCATCGTGCCCACGGTGGTGCCGCCCGAGGCCGGCGTCCGGCAAATGCACTCCAGCGCCTACCGGAACCCCGCCCAATTGCCGCCCGGCTCGGTCCTGGTGATCGGCGCCGGTTCGTCGGGCACCCAGATCGCCGATGAGCTCGCCCGGGCCGGACGCACCGTCTTCCTGTCGGTCGGTCAGCATCAGCGGCCGCCGCGCCGCTATCGCGGGCGCGACTATTGCTGGTGGCTCGGCGTTCTCGGCATGTGGGATCTGCCAGTCCCCGCACCCGACACCAAACATGTCACCATCGCCGTGAGCGGCGCTTATGGCGGCCAGAGCATCGATTTCCGCCGTATCGCCGCCCGCGGGGTAACCCTGCTCGGCCGGGCCAGCGGCTATGACGCGGGCAGCATGACATTCGCGCCCGATCTGGTCCGCAACCTCGCCCAAGGCGACATTGCCTATCTCGCCCTGCTCGACGCCGCCGACGCCTATGCCGCCCGCCAAGGCCTCGATCTACCCGAAGAACCCGCGGCCCGCCGGCCCGAGCCCGACCCGGACAGCGTCACCAACCCCATCCTGCGCCTCGACCTCCAGGAAGCCGGCATCACAACCATCATCTGGGCCACCGGCTTCACGCTCGATTTCACCTGGCTGACATGCGGCACCTTCGATGTGCGCGGCAAGCCGCTCCACCATCGCGGCGTCGCCGAGGTCCCCGGCCTGTACTTCCTCGGCCTCAGCTGGCTCTCCCGCCGCGCATCGAGCTTCGTCTTCGGCGCCGAATACGACGCCTCATATCTGGCTGAGCACATCGCACTGCGCTGAACGCATCCGCGGAGCCCCCTCGCGTGCCCTGGACCGCCGCGCGGATGCGTCCTGGCGCCCACGCCGCGGTATCATTAGAACGCGGTCCTCGTCCGTCGGCAGCGGCGTGCAGACTCGTGTCGCCGCACAACGTGATGAGACCGCGATACGCTCGATATCGCCAAAGGGGTTGCAACAGCCATGGCACCACGCCCGCAGAGACTGACAGTCAGCCACCGCGCCTGGGCGCTCACCCGCCCATTCACGACTGCGCATGGCACCACCACCGCGACCGACAGCATCGTTGTCGAAGTCTCCGATGGCGACGCGCGCGGCCGCGGCGAAGCCGTGCCACTCGCGCGCTTCGGTGAAAGCGTCGCCAGCGTCCTGGCCCAGCTCGATGCGATGAAAGCCGCGATCGCCTCGGGCCTCGGCCGTGACACGCTGCCAGACGCCATGCCGCCAGGTGCCGCCCGCAACGCGCTCGATTGCGCATTCTGGGATCTGGACGCCAACCGCGTGTATCAGAACGTGGCGGACCTCGGCAGGCTGCCCGCCGTCAAACCGGTGACCACGGCCTTCACGCTGGCCCATGGCACACCGGAGAACATGGCCGAGCAGGCAGCCGCCAACCCCGCCCGGCCGATCTTCCGGTTGGAACTCGGCGGCGCCGCCGATATCGACCGCGTGCGCGCCGTCCGCCAGGCGGCACCAACATCCCGACTCATCATCGACGCCAATGAGGGCTGGAGCGTAACCGAGCTGAACGCCTTCATGCCGGAATTGGCCGATCTGAGGGTCGAGCTGATCGAGCAGCCCCTGCCGGCCGATGCGGATGGCGCGCTGGTGCAATCGGAGCACCCGATCGCGCTCTGCGCCGACGAATCCTGCCGCACCCTGGCCGATCTCGACCGGATCGAAGGAAAATACAGCACGATCAATATCCGGCTCGACAAGGTCGGCGGGCTCACCGCCGCCATCGCCCTGGCAGCCGAGGCAAATCGGCGGGGCTTGCAACTCATGGTCAGTGGCGTTCGCGGAACCTCGCTGGGGGTGGCGCCGGCGCTGTTCATCGCGCAGCAGGCCAGGTTCATCGATCTGGACGGACCGCTCCATCTCGCCTTCGATCGCGGCTCCCCCCTCCGCTACGACGGCAGCACCATCCATCCCCCCAGTCCGAACCTCTGGGGCGGCCCGGCGTGACGCAAATCACATGACCCGGCGAGCGCAGAACGGCCCGGGTCCCGCGGCAAGCATGTAAGCAAACGCCTCTCTTTTTGAAAAAAAACCGATACGCCGTTCACTTGGAAACCCGAAAATCCGGGTCGTGTCGCCATCAAGGCGCGCGGATTCGAAACCGCGCGTGCAGGACAGGAAGAGTGTTCTTTTTGTGAACAAAAAGAACCAAAAAACTTTTCACTCCATTGCCGCCGGTGGCGTGCCTCCCCGACGCGGCCGAAGCGGTCCAAGCCATTGGAACAGAAGTTTTTTGCTTCTTTTTTTCAAAAAAGAAGCGCTTCCTTCACGTCGCCCCTGATTTTCGGATTCTCACGTGGACGGAGTCAAAAACTTCACTCCCTTGCCGCGTGCCGCTCCCAACCATCCCGCCCACGCACGCCAACGGCATGAAACGGATCAAAAAGTTTTTTTGGTTCTTTTTGTTCACAAAAAGAGCCGCTTCCCCCACCACTCTCCCCTTGTGCCCTCCCCCTCCGCCGCGCCAATCTCGGCCAAGCCCAACCGTGAGGCATGATGGCTCACCTGCAACCGGCATCGGCGGAAACCAGCAGTTCGGCGCTCCGCCGCATCCTGTCCGACCCGCTCGGCTGCTTCGGCCTGCTCCTCGTCACCCTGCTCGTCGCCGCGGCCCTCGGCGCCGACTGGCTCACCCCCTGGTCCCCCACCGCGCTCAACGTCCGCCAGCGCCTGCTGCCGCCCGATCTCGCCCACCTCCTCGGCACCGACCATCTCGGCCGCGACATTCTCGCCCGCGTGCTCCATGGCGGCCGCATCGCCCTCTACGTCTCCATCGTCTCGGTCGCCGGCGCCCTCGGCCTCGGCGCCATCCTCGGCATGGCCGCCGGCTACGGACCGCGCTGGCTCGACAACGCCCTGATCCTGCTGTTCGACGCCGTGCGCTCCTTCCCCACCGTCCTTTTCGCGCTGGCCGTCGTCACCCTCATCGGCCCCAGCCTCTCCACCATCATCCTCATCGTCATCATCACCACCACCCCCGTCTACGGCCGCATCGTCCGCACCCAGACCCTGTCGCTCAAATCCCAGGAATTCGTCCTCGCCGAACGCGCCATGGGCGCCGGCGCCATCCGCGTCCTGCTGCACCACGTGCTGCCCAACCTCATCGGCCCGCTGCTCATCCTCGCCAGCATGGAAATCCCCGTCGTCATCACCATCGAATCCGGCCTCTCCTTCCTCGGCCTCGGCGTCCGCCCGCCCACCCCCAGCTGGGGCTCCATCCTCAACGACGGCTATTCCTTCATCCGTGACACCCCCTGGCCCGTCATCGCCGGCGGCGCCCCCATCGTTCTCACCACCATCGGCTTCACCTTCCTCGGCGAGGGCCTGCGTGACGTGTTCGACCCGCGGCTGCAACGCGAACCATGACCGCGCCACCCGTCCTCAGCGTGCGCAATCTCAGCGTCGCCTATCGCAGCCGCCGCGGCCGCCTGCGCGCCCTGCGCGATGTCGATCTCGAGATCGCACCCAACCGCATCCTCGGCATCGTCGGCGAAAGCGGCTGCGGCAAATCCACCCTCATCGCCGCCATCCTCGGCCTCCTCGCCCCCAATGCCGAGGTCACCAGCGGCACCATCGGCTTCGCCGGCGAGAATCTGCTCGCCGCCCCCCTTGCCCGCCTGCGCGCCATCCGCGGCCCGGCCATCGCCACCGTCTTCCAGGACCCGATGACCTCGCTCAACCCGGTGCTATCGATCGCCACCCAGATGATCGACATCCAGCACCGCGCCCGCGAAACACGCACGGAAAAGCGCGCCCGAGCGGTGGCGATGCTGGAGCGCGTCGGCATCCCCGACGCCACCAGGCGCATCGACGACTACGCCCACCGCTTCTCCGGCGGCATGCGCCAGCGCATCGCCATCGCCATGGCCCTGCTCATGCGCCCCGCCTTGCTGATCGCCGACGAACCCACCACCGCGCTCGATGTCACGCTGGAGGCGCAGATCGTCCACCTCCTCAAGGCCCTCCGCCAGGATCTCGGCGGCGCCATCCTCTTCGTCTCCCACAACCTCGGCCTCATCGCCGAGCTCTGCGACGAGGTGGTGGTGATGTACGCCGGCGAAGTCGTCGAGCGCGGCCCGGTGCGCGACATCTTCCACAATCCCCGCCACCCCTACACCCGCCTGCTGCTGGACTGTGACCCCGCCCGCGTCCCCGAAGGCCGCCTCCCCTTGCCGACCATCCCAGGCGCCCTGCCGGACCTCGCCGCGCTGCCCCCCGGCTGCGTCTTCCAGGCCCGCTGCCCCGCCGCCCTCCCCGCCTGCGCCGCCCCGCCGCCCCGCCACGCCATCACCCCCACCCACCAGGCAAGCTGCGTGAGGGCCGGCGATGGCTGACCTGCTCGACATCGACGGCCTCGGCATCAGCTACCCGATCCACGGCGGCTGGCGCGCCCTCCTGTCCCCCAACGCGCCCCGCCGCGTCGCCGCGGTCATCGGCGCCTCCCTGCGCATCGCGCCCGGCGAAACCTACGGCCTGGTCGGCGAAAGCGGCTCCGGCAAAACCAGCCTCGCCCGCGCCATCATCGGCCTGGTGCCGCACCAGGCCGGCACCATCCACTTTCGCGGCCACCCCATCGCCGGCGGCTCGGACCGCGCGCTCCGCCCCATCCGCCGCCACATCGGCATGATGTTCCAGGACCCCGTGGCCTCCCTCTCCCCGCGCAAAACCATCGCCAGCCTGCTCGCCGAACCCTTCCGCATCCACGGCATCGAGCGCGACCTCGCCGCCGAATCCCGCCGTCTCATCGACATGGTCGGCCTCGGCGCCAAATTCCTCCCCATGTTCCCCCACCAGCTCTCCGGCGGCCAGGCCCGCCGCGTCGGCCTCGCCCGCGCCTTGGCCCTCAATCCCGCACTGGTCATCGCCGACGAACCCACCGCCGGGCTCGATGTCTCCGTGCAAGGCGAGGCCCTCAACCTCCTCGCCACCCTCCAGGCCGAACACCGCACCGGGCTGCTCATCGTCACCCACAACCTGCCGGTCATCCGCCACGTCAGCCAACGCATCGGCATCATGTATCTCGGCCGCATCGTCGAGCAGGGGCCAACCCCCACGATCTTCCGCCGCCCCGCCCACCCCTACACCGCCGGCCTCCTCGCCGCCGTCCCCCAACCGGACCCCGACCTCCGCCGCGACGCCCCGCCCCTCTCCGGCGAAATCCCCTCCCCCCGCAACCGCCCCTCCGGCTGCGAATTCCATACCCGCTGCCCTATCGCCACCCCCCGCTGCCGCGCCGAGGCCCCGCCCTACGTTGAACTTGCCCCGGGGCATGGGGTGCGGTGCCATACGCCGCTCGGGTAGCAAGGCAAGCGCTTCTTTTTTGAAAAAAAGAAGCAAAAAACTTTTATCCGCTTTCTTCCCGCCTTCCGCAAAAAATCTTCACCGGCGTGCATTTTTTCTCTTGCATGTCGGTGACGATGAGATTAAGCATACCAACATGTTCCATCACTTCCACACCCCCCGCCTGCCCGAAGGCACCCCAGAGGCGATCCGTCGCTTCGTGATGGCCATCGGCGGACTGTGCGAAGCGATCGGCCGCGCCTTCAATCCCAACCCGCCCGTCCCCGGCCTCATCATCTACAACTACATCCTGCGCACCCGCCGCCGCTTCGAGCGCCTCATGGCCCGCCTCATCGCCGGCATCCCCCACCGCGCCCGCAAACCCCGCGAAAAATCCAAACGCCGGGAGTCCGACCGCAAACCCCCCCGCCTCCGCCTCCCCACCCGCAAAGGCTGGCTCGCCGCCGAACTCCGCGACTACAGCCACTTCTACGCCGCCGGCCTGCGCGACACCCTCAACACCCCCGAAACCGCCACCCTCATCGCCCAAAGCCCCCAGGCCCAGCGCCTGCTGCGCCCCCTCTGCCGCATGCTCGGCCTCACCATCCCCGCCATCGCCGCCCTTCCAAGGCGCCGGCGCAAACCCCGCCTGCCCAAGCCGAAACGCCTGACCCGCAAACAGCGCGAAGCCATTCTTTGGTATCCCAACTCCGAGGGGAAACCGATGAAGCTCCTGCCGAAGCGATTACCAAGGGACTGACCAGCGGAGCCAGAAGTACGTCCTATAAGTT
>CAIWAJ010000225.1:0-7402 GCA_903910565.1 uncultured Rhodospirillales bacterium | reverse complement strand
TGCCCAAGCCGAAACGCCTGACCCGCAAACAGCGCGAAGCCATTCTTTGGTATCCCAACTCCGAGGGGAAACCGATGAAGCTCCTGCCGAAGCGATTACCAAGGGACTGACCAGCGGAGCCAGAAGTACGTCCTATAAGTTACGGTAACGAAACTATAAGCATGTTCTTTTTGTGAACAAAAAGAACCAAAAAAACTTTTCCCGACTTCCATGCCGTTGGCGTACACCTCCGCACCAACCAGGGAGCGGTACACACCAAGCGGATAAAAATTTTTTGCTTCTTTTTTTCAAAAAAGAAGCGCTTCCCTACAACCTCTCTCGCACCCGAGGATCCAACCAGGCCGCCACCAGATCGGCCGCCAGCGTACACAGCACAAAGGTGATCGTGGTCATCAGCACCGCCCCCAGCACCACCGGATAATTGCGCGCGTTGACGGCTTCGAGCACCAGCTTGCCCACGCCGGGCCGGTTGAAGACGATTTCGATGAACACTGCCCCCGAGAGCAGCCGTCCGGTGCCGGAGCCGAGCAGGGTGACGGTCGGCAGGATGCCGAGTTTCAGCGCGTAGCGGAACAGGACCCAGCGTTCCGGCAGCCCGAAGGCCCGCGCGGTGCGGATATGGTTCTCCGCCAGCACTTCCAGCAGCGAGGCCCGCACCAGCCGGCAGATATAGCCGACCCAGCCGAGCCCGAGCGCGAAGGAGGGCAGCACCAGGTGCCAGAGCTGCGTGAGCGGCTCGCCGGACGGCCCGGCCCCGAGCGCGGGAAACCAGCGCAGCCCGACGGCGAAAATCAGCAAGGAGTAGATGGCAACAACGAAGGATGGCACCGCGATGGCGCTCACCGCCGCGATACCGGCCAGCCGATCGACCCAGGAATTGCGATACGCCGCCGAAAGACAGCCGAGCGGAATACCAAGCGCGACCGACCAGCCGAGCCCGAGCGCCGCGAGTGCAAACGTATGCGGCATTTCCCGCGCCACCACCGCGGCCACCGGCGCATCGGTGAACAGGTCCCGCCCGAGATCGCCCCGCAGCGAGCGGGAGATGAAGGTCAGGAGCTGCACCAGCAGCGGCTCATCGAGCCCCATCCGGTCCCGGAAGGCCTGCGTCAGCTCCGGCGTCGCGCGGGTGCCGAGCACGATCGCGGCGGGATCGCCGGGGACGAGATGGATCATGCTGAACAGAATCAGCATCGCAACGAGCACGATCACCGCCGCGAGGCCGAGCCGGTTCAGCGTATAGCCGAGCATCCCTGCGGATCAGGCCGGTTCGAAGAAGTTGAACAGTTGGAACTGCCCGTCCGGGCTGAGCGAGGGTTTCACCGTGTCGCGGTTCATCGAGGCGGTTGCCCCATGGGTGAGGAACACGTAGGAGCCGCTATCCTCCAGCATGTCCTGCATCTGCTCGTACATCGCCTGGCGCTTCACGGTGTCGAGCTCGCCTTTCGCCTCTTCGTGCAGCTTGTCGAACGCGGGGTTGTTGAACCGCTCCCAGTTCCACTCGCCGATCTGGCTGGAAACGAACCACGCGGTCGCCCAACTCGGGTCCGGCTGCATGGTGAAGCGCACGATATGCAGCCCCATCTCCTTCCACCGCCCGTTCTTGTCTCCCGCCAACGCCTTCTGCGACCCGCCATCGAAAGGAACCACCTCAACGGTAATGCCGATCTCCGCCAACGACGCCGCCACGATCTGCGCCGCGCTGATGAACTCGGTCGAATTGCGCACCCCGATGGTGGTCTTGAACCCCTTGGGGTAGCCGGCCTCGGCCAGCAGCGCCCGCGCCTTTGCCGGGTCGGGTTTGGCGATCTTGTTGGCCTTGCGATGGCCGAGCAGGCCGGGCGCGATAAACCCGGTCGCCCGATCCGCCACCCCGAAGAAGGCGCCTTCGAGCAGCATGTCGACATCGAGCCCATACTGGATCGCCCGCCGCACCCGGATATCCGCGAACACCCCGGCTTCGGACTGCATGCCGAGCCACCAATAGGCCAGCGAGGGTGTCACCTGCAGCTTGCTGTGCGCCGGGGGGGATTTGCGCAGCCGGGGAACCGAGGAGAGCGGAACCTGCGTGAAGTCGATCTCGCCGGCCTGGTAGGCGATTTCCGCCGCGTTGGAGTCGACGATCTGGATGTAGTGGATCTCATCATAGGCCTGCTTCACCCCCGGCCAGCCGGGATTGCGCTCGAGGATGATACTGCGCCGCTGCTCGAGCCGCTTGATCCGATAGGGGCCGGAGGTCGCGGGAGGCTCGAGGGTAAACCGCTTCCCCTCCAGCGCCTCGACCGCCTTCTTGCACACGATCGCCCCCGACGCGGTCGGTAGGGTGGAGGACCATAGCGGAACGAAGGGCCGCTTCAGCACGATCACCCCGGAATGGGTGCCGGTGATCTCGACATGATCAAGAAAATCCCAGTCCGTCCGATAGGCCGCCTTGAAGGCAGGATCGGCGATCCGCTCATAGGAGTATTTCACATCCTCCGCCGTCACCTCGCCGAACCCGTTGGTCCAGGGAATGCCGGTACGCAGCTGGAAGCGGATATGCGTGGGGTCGGTCTGCTCGATCTCGGCCGCCAGCTCCTTCTCCCAGTCCCAATTGCTGCCAGGCTTGAGCCGCACCAATCCGGGCAGAATGGCGCGGATCACGTCGCCATCGGTCACGCTGATCCGGTTGGCGGGGTCCAGCACCGCGATGTCGAGCAGCGACCGGGTCTTCAGGATCTTCAGCCCCTGCGCCCAAACGACATGCGGAATTGCAGCGAGCGACGGGGCGGCAAGAACGGCGCGGCGGGTCAGCATGCGGGGGCTCCTCAGGTGTGATCGCGCGGGATGATTTCGCTCCAGTTGCGGGTATAGACGCGCAGCTCGCCTTCCCAGGCGTCCAACTCCCCGTCGAGCCGGAACTCGGTTGCCGTCGCGGTCATCACGACGCGGGTGCGGGTGCTGATCCGCCAGTCGCCGCGCCCCATCTCCTTGGTCCAGCGCGTTTCGTAATGCGCGCTCAGCGGATCCTCGTCGTGCACGCGACACTCGTGCCATTTGCTGCTGGCGATTTCGAGGCCGATCGCATCGATACGGGTCAACCCGTCGTCGTCGGCCATCAGGAACCTGGTCTCGCCGGTCATGTTGTCGCGCGTGACGCTCCGCTCATGGCTGCCGGGCCGGATGGTGGAGCGCGCCTCGGGTGGCGACATCTCAGGCGCTTCGAACGCAGCCAGTTCGCCGTCCCCAGGGCGCGGCGCCCGTTCCGGCAGGCTCAGCATCGCCGGGCCGGCGAACACGGTGAGGCCGAAACGCTCCGGGGACGGCCAGACGATCGGCCAGTACGTTGTCGACAGCGCGATACGAATTCGGTGTCCCGGCGCGAAGCGGTAGCCGGTATCGTTGAGCTGGACGCGAATGCGGTAGCGCTGCCCCGGAACCAGGACGGCTGGGAATTCGTGGCTGTCGCGGTGGGTGAGGTTGAGCACCCCGTAGCTGACCCGCACCGAAGCCCCATCGGGATGCACGTCACACAGCCGGGCGATGATCTTCGCGTTCGGCGCGGTCGCGGTGAGTTCAAGCTCGATCACCGGAGCGCCGAGGATCTCGATCGCCGCATCGAGCGGCGCGCTGTCGAACACCAGGGATTTCGCGTCGTCCTCCCGCTGATCCCCCGGGTCATCCCCCGCCCCGCCATGCGCGCACCAATTGCCCGAGGCCATGCCGGTATTCTCCGGCGAGCAGACGAGCAACGGAGTCTCGCCGCCCGATGTGGACGCGATGCCGGACGCGGTGAGGTAGCGGATGACCGGCTGCAAATTGGGGCTCGGCCAGGCCGGCTCGGCGACCCAGCGGCCGGGGAGGTCGGGGTAGAACGGTTGGGGACGGATCGTGTCGATGATCCAGGCCCGCAGCATCGGCTCGTCCATGATGCCGGTCTCGATGTCCTTCAGCCACTTGTCCCACCAGCGCAGGCTTTCCTGGAGAAACCCGATCGCCGGGCCGGGCATCCCGGCTTGCGGGTAGTTGTGCGCCCAGGGGCCGATCAACCCCTTGCGCGGCCCCTTGAGGCCGGCGAGCAGGCGGGGAATGGCGTTGGAATACCCGTCCGACCAGCCGCCGACGGCGTAGACCGGACACTCGATGGCGGAATAATCCTCGCACACCGAGCCGTGCTTGTAGAACGCGTCCCGCCGCTGATGCCGCGCCCAGACCGCGGGGTAGAAGATGTGGTTCTCCAGCCGCTCCATCCACATGTCCCGCCAGCGCTCGCCCACCAGCGCCGGGTCGGGCGGGCGGGTGGAGTGGGAGAACATGGTGGAGCCCCAGGTGAGGTTCTCCCGTAACAGACAGCCGCCCATATAGTGGATGTCATCCGCGTAGCGGTCATCGGTGGAACACAACGAGATCACCGCCCTCAGCGCCGGCGGGCGGCGGGCGGCGACTTGGAGGCCGTTGAAGCCGCCCCAGGAAATGCCGATCATGCCGACCGCGCCGGAGCACCAGGGTTGGGCGGCCAGCCAGGCGATCACCTCGATCGCGTCGTCCTGTTCCTGTTTGACATATTCGTCGATCGGCAGCCCCTCGGACTCGCCGGAGCCGCGGATATCGACCCGCACGCAGGCATAGCCGCGCTGCGCCGTCCAGGGATGTCGGCGCGCGTCACGTCCCGAGGTGCCGTCGCGCTTGCGATAGGGAAGATATTCGAGGATCGCCGGGACCGGATCCGCCTCCGCGTCGACCGGCAGCCAGATCCGTGCGGCGAGGCGGGTGCCATCGGCGAGCGGAATCCACAGGTTCTCGATTTCACGGATGTCGCGCAGCCCAGAACCGGGCACGTCATCGGCCATCGCCAGCCCCCGCACTATTTCGCCAACACTAGGGGCGGAACGGTGAAGGAGGCAAGCAATGCCGCCGATACAGTGTGGCGGGTAGATTCCGATCCTTACCGCGGGCGCCTCGCGCCGGCTATTCGACGCAAAATGCAAGACGTCAAAGCGCCATCCCCATCCAGAGCACGCGCCCTGCTGGCCAGCGGCTGGATGTGGCTGGTTGCCGTGGGCGTTCTGGGCGGCGCCGGCGCGGCCTGGTATTTTCTCGATTTCAGCCAGCCCGACATCAGCTACGCCACCGCGCCGGTGGAGCGGGGGGATGTCGAGAGCCAGGTCGTGGCCGCCGGTATCGTGCAGCCCGTCAAATACGTCGATGTCGGGGCGCAGACCTCGGGCAAACTCAAGTCGCTGAAGGTCCATCGCGGTGACCAGGTGACGCTGGATCAGCTGCTTGCCGAGATCGACCCGGTGCTGACCGAGACCGCGATCCGCTCCACCACCGCCGCGCTCGAAAGCATGACCGCGCTGCGCAGCCTGAAACAGGCGCAACTCGCGCTGGCCGCCTCCCTGCAGGCCCGCAGCGACAAGGCCTTCGCCCAGGGCGGTGGCGTGTCGGCCAATGACCGCGATACCGCGCGGGCCAATTTCGACATCGCCACCGCCGACGTCGCCGCGCTCACCGCGCAGATGAAGCAGGCCTCGGCGGCGATCGATACCGCGAACGCCAACCTCGCCTACACCAAAATCACCGCGCCGATGGCCGGCGAGGTGGTGTCGATCATCGCGCTGGAGGGGCAGACGCTCAACGCCAACCAATCCGCGCCGAACATCCTGCGCATCGCCGATATCGCCACGGTCACGGTGTGGGCCCAGGTTTCGGAAGCCGATATCGTGCGGGTGAAGCCGGGGCAGGCGGTGCATTTCACCGTGCTCGGCGATGCCAGGCGCTGGGCAAGCACGGTGGCGCAGGTGCTGCCGACGCCGGAGTTGATCAACAACGTCGTCTTCTATGACGTGCTGTTCGACATCGCGAACACCGAGCGCATCCTCAAGATCCAGATGACGGCCCAGGTGTTCATCGTGCTCGCCCAGGCCAAGGGCGTGCTGCTGATGCCGAGCGGGGTGGCGGGGAACACCGCCGAGGGCGGGGCGATGAAGATCCGCGTGATCAACGCCGCCGGCGATGCCGAGCCCCGCGCCATCACCATCGGCATCAAGGGCGACATCATGACCGAGGTGAAAACCGGCCTGACGGAGGGCGAGCGGGTGGTGGTGCGCGAGATCGGCGCCGTCGCCGCCAAAAGCACCAGCGCGCTGACCGCGCGGCCCGTGCACTGATGCCGCCGCTTCTCGACCTCGAAGGCGTCGGGCGCACCTATATGGCGGGCGGTATGCCGCTGACGGTGCTGACCGATATCACCCTGGTGATCAACGCCGGCGAATTCGTCGCCATTATGGGCGCCTCGGGCTCCGGCAAGTCGACCCTGATGAACATCATCGGCTGCCTCGACAAACCCTCGGTCGGCACCTACCGGGTGCGCGGCGTGGCGGTGGACAGCCTCGATGGCGACGCGCTGGCGGCGCTCCGGCGTGATACGTTCGGCTTCATCTTCCAGCGCTACAACCTGATGTCCGACCTCACGGCCCTGGAAAACGCCGAAGTGCCGGCGGTCTACCGGGGCATGAAGCGGGCGGCGCGCGCCGAACGGGCCGGCGGGCTGCTGCGCGATCTCGGCCTGGCCGACCGCATGACGCATCACCCGAGCGCGCTCTCCGGCGGCCAGCAGCAGCGCGTCTCGATCGCCCGCGCGCTGATGAACGGCGGCCCGGTGATCCTGGCCGACGAGCCCACCGGCGCGCTCGACAGCAAGGGCGGCCGCGAGGTGCTGGCGATCCTGAAGACGCTGCACAGCCAGGGCCACACCATCATCCTGGTCCCCCATGACAGCGACATCGCCGCCTTCGCCCATCGCGTGGTGCGCATCACCGATGGGCGCATCTCCTCCGACGAGGCCCAGCCGGGCAAGGCCATCGCATCCTCGGTCGCGCAGGGGCCGCGTGGAATCGTGGCGGAGCCGGGCATGGCGGTGCTCGCCGAAGCCGTGCGGATGGCGCTCTATTCGCTGCTCAACAACCGCATGCGCACGGCGTTGACCATGCTCGGCATCGTCATCGGCGTTGCCTCGGTGGTGGCGCTGATGGCGATCGGCAATGGCGCCAAGCAGGACGTGCTGGAGCGCATTCAGGCCATGGGCACCGACCTGCTGACCATCGAGCGCGGCCCGCCGATGGTGCGCGCATCCGGCGTGATCGTCACCAGCTTCCTGCCGGAGGACCTGCCGGCGATCGCCGAGGTGCCGGGGGTGGCGATGATCATCCCGGAGACCGAGCTGTCCTCCCTGCTGCGCTACGCCAACCATGACCTCACCGTCACCGCGGTCGGCACTGGCGAAAGCTTCCCCGAGGTGCATGACTGGCCGGTGCAGGACGGCGTGTTCTTCTCGGCCGACCACGTGCGCCGCTACGCCCAGGTGGTGGCGATCGGCCAGACCGTGGCGCACAACCTGTTCGATACCGGCACCAGCCCGCTC
>CAIWAJ010000224.1:0-1782 GCA_903910565.1 uncultured Rhodospirillales bacterium | reverse complement strand
CTGACGCGTAGCGCAGCGGAGCGGCGACGGGAGCGGCAGCGGATCGGCTTCGATCCGCGATAGCGCTCTCGCCTGCCGTTGGCTTGGCTCGCGGCATGGCGGGGAGCGGTACACGGCAAACGGATAAAAGTTTTTTGCTCCTTTTTTTCCAAAAAAGGAGCACTTCCTTCCTTGAGTTCTACCAAGTAGGATTTGGGGCGAGGATAGGAGTCCATCGCCATGAGCGGAACCAGCTTCACCGCGGCCAACCAGTCCGACCTCGTCGCCGCGCTGGCCGCCATCGCCGCCGATACCGCACCGATCGGGGCGCCGCTGGCGGCCTATACGATCACGCTGACGGCGAGTTTCGCCATCACCGGGGCGGTGACGGCGTCGGTGAACGCCGGGGGCGACAGCGTGACGATCGCGAACGCCGGGCATGTGATTTCCGGCACCGGTTCGCTGGTGGTGGGCGGGAGCGGCACGGTGGTGCTGGCGGGGAACAACGTGTTCAGCGGGGGGATCACGTTCCAGGCAGGCACGCTGGAGCTTGCGGCGCGAGGCGGGGCCGGGGCGGGTATTGTTTCGCTGACCGGCGGCGCCACGCTGCCGCAGGTGCTGCGGATCGACGGCACGCGGATGCCGATCAACCCGATCACCGGGCAATCCGGGCCGCTGGCGCTGGTTGACCTGCCGAACATCGCCGCCACCACGCCGTGGGGCACCATCGATGTCAACAACGTGCTCACCATCCCGACGGCATCGGGCAGTGTGTCGCTGACCTACACGCCTTTTGTCTCGATCGGCCCGCGCGGCGAAAGCGTGATCAACTTCCTGGCGGATGGCACGGGGGGCACCTACCTCGAGTCGAACTTCCTCTACCCCTCGGCGGCGGTGACGGTGTTCGGGGCCGGGGGCGGCATCGTGTCCTCCGGGTTCAACGACATCACGCGCAACGCCAGCGTGCAGGCCGCGTTGGCCAACCCCGTCAATGCCGGGGTGATCGCGGGGACGGTGCTGGCGATGGATTATACCGGGCCGGTGGCGGCCAATCCCGCCGGGACCATCGAGGTGCTGATGCACCAGGCGGCGGCGATCGCGCTGCCGGATACGCCGACGGTGGTGGTGAGCGACGCGGCGGGGGCGGTGAGCGTGATCGGGGGTTCCGCCTATAATTCGCTGGTGCTGACCGGGGCGGGCGGGCTGACCTATGTGGGCGGTTCCGGCCAGGGCTCGGTGGTGGCGGGGGGCGGGGATAATGCGGTGTACATCCCGGCCGGCGCGGTGGGCCAGTATGTCGATCTCGGGGCGGGGAATGACACCATCGTCGCGACCGGGGGGACGGACCTGCTTTCGCCGGGGCTGGGGCGGAACATGGTGTGGCTGGGGGCGGGCGCCGACTACGTGAAGGCCGAGGGGACCGACACCATCGTGGGCGGGGCGGGGAACGCCATCATCGATGCCACCAAGGGGCTGCTGGCGGCCAATGTGCTGGCCTGGCTCGGGCCGGCGGGGTCCTCGGTGTATGGGGGGATGGGGCGGAGCACGATCATCGGCGGCGCCGGGAATGATTTGATGGAGACCTTTGGCGGGGCGTCGCAGCTTTGGCTTGGGAGCGGCGCCGATACGGTGCTCTCCGCGGGCGCTGACACCATCGTGGGTGGCAGCGGGGCCGGGAGCGTGACGGCGCTGGGCAACGCCATCATGTTCGGGGGCAGCGGGGCGCTGATTTATGCGGGGAGCGTGACGTCCACTTTGGTGGGCGGGGCGGGGAATATTACGGGCAGTGGCGGCGGGCTGGTG
>CAIWAJ010000223.1:0-7377 GCA_903910565.1 uncultured Rhodospirillales bacterium | reverse complement strand
GTCACACTCCTCGATACGTCCAAACGATTGAACCTAATATGAACTACGCATATGATTCGCTAATAGAGCCAAAACTTTTTATTCCGTTCCATGCCGTTGGCGTACTCCCCGCGGATAATGGGGAGCGGTACACACCAAAGGGAATAAAAGTTTTTTGCTTCTTTTTTTCAAAAAAGAAGCGCTCGCTTCCTTCCTTCAGTCCACAATCGCCGAATACACAAGATCCCGGAACAGCACCCGATAGATATCCCGCTGCGCCCGCGACTGGATCATCATCACCGCGAACAGCCGCTCCGCCGGATCGACCCAGAACGTCGTCCCTGCCGCTCCACCCCAGTAGTACTGCCCGACCGAGCCCGGCATGGTTCCCATCCCCGCATGGGTGCGCACCGCGAAGCCGAGCCCGAACCCGAAGCCCGGCCCGATCATGTCCACCGGCCTCGGCATGTCGCCGAGGTGGTCGCTGGTCATCAGCTCGATCGTCTTGCGCCCGAGCAGCCGGGTGCCGTTGAGCTGGCCGTTATTGGCCAGCATTTGCAGGAAGCGCGCGTAATCCATGGTGGTCGAAACCAGCCCGCCGCCGCCGGATTCGAAAATGGCGGGCCGGGTGACGTCGAGCATCATTTCGGCCTCGCCGGTCACCGGGTCGATCGCGTGGGACTGCGCAAGGCGGGCCAGCTTGCCCTCCGGCACATGGAACCCGGTATCGACCATGCCGAGCGGTCCGAGAATCCGGCGTTGCAGATGCACGCCGAGCGTCTCGCCCGAAATCACCTCGATCAGCCGGCCCAGCACGTCGGTCGACCGGCTGTATTCGAATTGCGTACCGGGATGGAAATCGAGCGGCAGCGCCGCCAGCCCCGCCGCCTGGTCCGCATTGGTCTGGTTGCGGCGGAAAACGCGGGCATTGGCGTATTGGGTATGAATGGGCCTGGTGCCGCGGAATTCATAGGTGATGCCGGAGGTATGGCGCAGCAGATCCTGCACCGTCATCGGGCTGTTGGGGGTGACGAGACTGCCATCGGCCAGCAGCACTTTCTGCCCGGCGTATTCGGGCATGAACTTGGCCACGGGGTCCGAAAGGAACAGCTTGCCTTCCTCGTACAGCATCATGGTCGCCACCGAGACGATCGCCTTGGTCATCGAGTAGATGCGGAAAATCGCGTCCTTCCCCATCGGATCACGCGCCGCCGGGTCAAGCCGGCCGAAGGATTCGTAATAGGCGACACGATCGTTGCGCACGATCAGCGCCACCGCGCCGGGGATGTTGCCATTGTCGACCCGCTCCTTGATGGCGGACGACAAGGTCGCGAGACGCTGGGACGAAAGCCCGACCTCTTCGGGTCGGACAACGGAGGGGAGATCAACGACGGACATGGGGTGTTTCCTTTACTGCGACCGGCGGCGCCAGGCGCTCATTTGTTCGGCGGAGCTGAGAACATGGACGACCACGGGGCGGTCCTTCACCGCGAAAGCCGCCGCGATCGCCGGCCCCACCGCGTCCTCGGTGGCGATGGTGATACCTTCGGCCCCGAAAGCCGCCGCCCAGGCCGCGAAATCCGGGTTCTGCAACTGGGTCGCGGACTGGTAGGGCCGGCCCGGATAACGGTTGAGGTGATGCATCGCGATGGTGCCGTAATTGCCGTTGTCGCTGATCACGATGATCGGGTTCACCCCGTAGAGCTTCGCGGTTGCGATCTCGTTGCCGGTCATCAGCGCCCCGCCGTCGCCGACAAACGCAATCGCCTGCTGCCCTACCCGCCGCAACCCCGCCGCCACCGCCATCGGAACCCCCGCCCCCATGGCGCCCACCACCGAGGAGAGAAACATCTGGCCCGGCTTCATGCCGATGTAGCGATGGATGAACGAGGAGAAATTCCCCGCGTCCGAGGTGATCGTCGCGTCATCCGCGAGATGCTTGCCGA
Source organism: uncultured Rhodospirillales bacterium (assembly GCA_903910565.1). Lineage (GTDB taxonomy): Bacteria > Pseudomonadota > Alphaproteobacteria > Acetobacterales > Acetobacteraceae > CAIYPH01. The sequence goes on along the minus strand of CAIWAJ010000223.1, from coordinate 5,452 downwards.
TCTCGCACACAACGGCCGCGAAATTCACCCCGTCCGTCATCGTCTCCCACACCGGCGCCAAGAGCCGGCGATGGATCGCATTCAGCCCGGCCACCCACCCCTGCCGCTTCGCCGCATCACCAGGCGCGCCCCGCGCCAGCAACGCCTGGATCACCGCATGCGGATCACACGCCATGCCCAACTCCGGCCGCCAAACCCGGCCGACCTCATTGGCATCGGGCCAGACATGCACGAGCGGAAGCTGCGGTTGCGGGGCGAACGGGAAGGAGTAGGACTGGCTGACCGAATCGGTGATCCGCTCGCCGAGCGAGACGATCAGATCCGCCTTGCGCATCTCGCCGATCAGGTCCTTCGGCACCCGGATGCCCATGTAGCCGCCGTAATTCGGGTGATACGCATCAAACAAATGCGGCCGCCGATGGGTCGGGCTGACCGGCAATACCCATTCCTCGGCCAGCCGCCGCAAATCCCGCGTCGCCGCTCCACCGTCAATCGCGTCCGACGCCAAGGTCGCACCGACCCAGATCAACGGCCGCTCCGCCGCCGCGATCATGTCCGCCAGCCGCTCGACATCCTGGCTCCGCGGTCCCGCATAAGGGCGCGGACGAGGCTGATCGACCGGGAAGTCACCGGGCTCGTCGAAAATATCCTCGGGCAGAATCACCGCCACCGGGCCCGGCGTGCCGCTTTCCGCGATATGAAACGCCCGCGCGATCGCCTCGGAGGCCATCACCGGCTCGTTCACCTCGATCACCATCTTGGTGATGTCCGACAGCAGCCGGGAGTAGTTCTGCTCCTGCAGCGCAAGCCGCCCATAATCCTTGCGCTCGACCTGCCCGACCAGAATCACCAGCGGGGTCGCGTCGTGATAGGCGGTGTGCAGTGCCACCATCGCGTTGGACAATCCCGGCCCCCGCGACACCACGCACACCCCGGCCCGATCCCGCAACCGCCCATCCGCCACCGCCATGAACGCAGCACCCCCCTCATGGCGACACACCACGAGCCGCATGCGGTTCATGTCGGAAATCGCATCGGTCAGGCCGAGATAGCTCTCGCCGGGGACGCAGTAGATCAGGTCGATATCATGGGCCTGCAGGCTCTCGGCCAGCAGGCGGGCAACGGTTCGGGCCATGGACAGTTCTCCTCGATTTCCAGGCTAGAAGGCGGTTGCTGGATTGGCAACGCGGGGGACGGGATGAGCGAAGCATGGCGGGACGCGAACCGGGCGAACTGGGACGAACGGGTGGCGGTGCATCTGCGCAGCTACGACCTGGCGCCGCTGCGCGCCGGGCGGGGAAGGCTGACCCCGATCGAAATGGCGGAACTGGGCGACGTGTCCGGCAAGCGCATCCTGCATCTGCAATGCCTTATCGGCTCTGACACGCTGACCCTGGCGCAGATGGGAGCCGAGGTGACCGGCCTCGATTTCTCGGCACCCGCCATCCAGGCCGCGCGGAATCTGGCAACCGAGATCGGGGTTTACGCCCGCTTCGTGGTGTCCGACCTCTATGCCGCGCCGGACACGCTCCCGGAGCCCGCGAGCTTCGACCTCGTCTACACCACCTGGGGGACGATCTGCTGGCTGCCGGATATCGCGGGCTGGGCGCGGGTGATCGCGCATTTCCTGAAACCCGGCGGGGCGCTGTATTTTGCCGACGGGCATCCGGCCGCCTATGTGTTCGATGACGACGTGCCGGGCATGCCGGGCTTGCCCGGCTGGTTCATGCCCTATTTCGCCGACGCGCCGCTGATCCAGGACGACCCGCGCGACTACGCCGACCCCAACGCCCGTCTCGCCGCGGCTCGGACCTATCAGTACAGCCACCCGCTTGGCGCCATCGTGACGGCCCTGATCGCGGCCGGATTGCAACTGGAGTTCCTCCACGAGCATCCCGCCGTCGCCTGGCGGATGTTCACCGCCCTGGCGCGGGACGAGGACGGGCTCTATCGCTGGCCGGACAAGCCCTGGCTTCCCCTCGCGGTGTCGCTGCTGGCCCGGCGCTGACGTTCCATCAGCAGCAGGAACACGCCGGACAGCGCGATCATCCCCGCGCCGGCCCAGGTCGTCAGCGAGGGGATGTCGCCCCAGACGAGGTAGCCGAGCAGGAAGGCCCAGAGCAGGCCGGTGTATTCCACCGTCGACATCACCGAGGCCGGCGCGAGGCGGATACCCTCGAACAGGAGGTATTGCCCGGCGCCGCCGAACACGCCGATCAGCGCCAGCAGAGCGAATTCGAGCGGGGACGGCGGGATCCACCAGAACCAGCTCGCCGTGCCGGTCAGCACCAGGAACAGCGCGTTCTGGTAGAACATCTGCACCAGCGAGCTTTCGCGCTGGGCGATCACCCGCATCAGCAGGATCGCCACCGCCCACATCAGCGCCGCCGCCAGCACCAGCACGGTGGCCAGCGAGGCCCGCACACCGAGCGGATCGCTGGCCAGCAGCACCCCGCCGAAGCCCAGCGCCAGCGCGAGCCACCGCCCCGGCGTCACTTTCTCCCCGAGCACCGGGATGGCCAGCACCGCGACGATAATGGGGGAGCTGAAATAGATCGTCATCAGCTGCGCCAATGGCATGTCGCGCGAGGCGGTGTAGTAGCAGAGCCAGGCGGTCAACGTCAGCGAGCCCCGCCCGAGCAGCGCCAGCTTCAGCGGGGTCTCGACCACGCGGGAAACCAGCTTGCCGCGGCCGAACAGCAGGGCGCCGGCGACGATGGTCAGGCTGCGGAAGAACAGCACCTGCCAGACCGGCAGGGTGGCGGCGAGATACTTGTTCGCCGCATCATGGGTGGCGAAGAGCGAATAGGCGATCACCCCGAGCCCGATTCCGGCGACGACCCGGTCCGCCGCCGGCGCGTGGGTCACGGCGGGGGAACGAGCTTGGGCTGCTGCGGGGTGGCGGCGGCTGGGTTGAGGTCCTGGCTCTCGACCGAAGCCGGTGCCGGGGCGGCGGTATCGGTGGATTGCAGCGCGTCCTTGAAGGCGCGCTGCACCTGGAACTGGAACTCGACGTTGAGGTCGTCCATCATCTTGCGCACGAGAGCGTCGAGGTCGATGCGGATGGCGTCCTCGTCCTCGTCGTCCTTGGCGGCCCGCGCGCCTTGCACCCTTGCGTCCGCGGTGCCGCGGGAGGTGCCGTCGGCGCTGAACAATTCCAGCCGCATGGCGAAGCTGCCCTCGAAGCGGCCGCGATTGAGGATCAGCGAGGCGTCGGTGATGGTCAGCACCGCCCGCCCGGTCATGCTGCCGGTAACGAGTCGCTGGTCGGCCATTTTGCGCAGCGTCTTGATCGGCCGGCTGGGAGCCAGATACTCGACATGGCGGGCCGAGCCGCGCGGCACCCAGCCATCGTCGATCTCGAGTTCGCCGGCATCGAGCTTGATTTTGGTGAGATAGTCATAGTCGAGCGGCTCGAACACCGGCTTCTCGCCGCCGCCGCAGGAAGCCAGGGCGAGCAACCCGGCCAGGAGAAAACGCCGATCAAGTGCCATGGAACGCCCCGGGCTGGTTCATTCCGCCCCGCGCACGCCGGCGCGCGGGAAGCGGAAATCGTGATTGCAGAATTCGCAGGTCATGACGATGTCGCCGTCCACCTCCATGTGGTCAAGATCCTCGACCGTGAAGGTCTCGAGCAGCCCGGCCAGGCGCTGGCGCGAACAGCGACAGCCATAGGCGAGCGCGCGGGCGAGGTCGGCCGCGACGCCCTCGGTGTGGAAGAGGCGGAACAGCAGCGCCTCGGGCTCCAGCGCGTCATCGAGCAGTTCCGCATCGGTGACGGTTGCCGCCAGCATCTCGGCGGTGCGCCAGTGCTCGGTCTGCTCGGTCGCGTCCATCTCGGGATCGACCCCGCCGGCGCCGGCGATTTTCTCGATCACCAGGGCGCTGGCCCGCCAGCCCGCGGGCGTGAGATCGCAGGCCAGGCGGATCGAGGTGGCGAGTTGCTCGCTGGTGTCGAAGTAATGCAGCACCATCTCGGCCAGCGTGTCGCCGGTGATGGTGACGATGCCCTGGTGGCGCTCGGTGTCGGGGCCCTGGTCGACGGTGAGGGCGAGATAGCCCTGGCCGAGAATGGCGGAGGCCGCGGGCGTGGGGTCCCGCGCCAGTAAATCGTCCAGCCGCTCCCGGTCGACCCTGGCATAGCCGCGCAGCGCGCCGGCCTCGGTGCAGTCGGCCAGCAGCATCGAGACCGGGCCGTCGCCCTTGGCTTGCAGGCTGAAGGAGCCGCGGAATTTCAGCGCGGTGGCCAAAGCCGCCACCAGCGCCATCGCCTCGCCAACCAGGCGGGTGACGGCGGGGTGGTGGTCATGCCGGGTCAGCAAAGCGTCGGCGAGCTTACCGAGGCGCACCAGCCGGCCGCGTACGGGGCGTTGCGGCAGGAAGAACGGCACGACGCCGCGCGGCACCACGATGTCGGGCACGGCGGGGCGACCGGGATCAAGAAAGGCAGGAGTATCGGACATGGCCGCATAGATAGGCGCGGACGGCCGGCTTCGCCACCGCGGCGGCGCAGGCGAGCCTTGATCCAGCGCAATGCCACCCCGCCGCGTCGCGCCTAGCTTGGCCGCATCCCACCAATCACGAGGCCAGCATGTTCGACAATGCCCTGATTTTCGCCGAGGACCTGATGACCCGCAACGTCGTGACGGTGCATCCGGAAAACTCCCTGCTCGCCGCGGTGCGGCTGATGGCCGATAAGCGGATCAGCGGTCTGCCGGTGGTGGACGCCGACGGTCGGCCGGTCGGTATGATCACCGAGGGGGATCTGCTGCGCTGGCACGGCGAATTCAGCGAGCGCCAACAGTGGTGGCTGGACCATCTCGCCGATGGCGAGGCGCTGGCGCCGAGCTTCATCAAGGTGCTGCAGGCCGAGCGCCGCCGGGTCGCCGCGGTGATGACGCCGGAGGTGAGCACGGTCGCGCCTGGCACCTCGGCGCATGACATCGCGCGGCTGTTCTTCGAGAAGGGGATCAAGCGCGTGCCGGTGGTGGCGGATGGCAAGATCGTCGGGCTGGTCAGCCGGTCCGACCTGATCCGTGCGCTCGCGCGCGAGCTGGCCAAGGAGTGAGGGAAGCTGTTCTTTTTGCGAACAAAAAGAACAGCTTCCTGCCTAGCTAAACCCCCCGCGCGCCGCAATCGGCCACAAACATTCCACCCGCCCGTTGCGCACGCCGACGTACCAGTCGAACCGGTCGACCGTCGGGTCGCAATGGCCGGGCACCAAGCGTAGCTTGTCGCCGATCACCGGGGGCGCGGCGCCATCGGCGATGACGATGCGGCCGTGCTCGTCGGATGCGCCGGCATAGGTGAACTCCGGGCGCTCCCAAATGGTGGGCATGCCGCTGTCGATCGCGACCGCCTTGTGCCCGGCATCGACCACGGCGATGCCGGTGCGCGGTTGGCTGATGACGGTGGCGAGCACGAAGAGCGAGTTGCGGAACATCGAGACCGG
>CAIWAJ010000222.1:0-2124 GCA_903910565.1 uncultured Rhodospirillales bacterium | reverse complement strand
TGCGGTCCTTGATAGCCTGGTGGACCACGCGATCCTCACGCTGGACCGCAAAGGCCGGGTGACGACCTGGAACCGCGCGGCAATGGCGACGAAGGGCTATACCGCCCGGGAGATCATCGGCAGGCATTTCTCGTGCTTCTATGAGGATGCGGACATTGCCGCCGGCGTACCGGACGCGGCGTTGCGTGCCGCGGCCGAGGCGGGGCGGCATGAGGCCGAGGGATGGCGCGTTCGCAAGAACGGTGAGCGGTTCTGGGCCAACGTGGTGATCCAGCCGTTGCGGGACCCGCGAGGCCGCATTCGCGGTTTCGTGAAAGTGACGCGGGACATCAGCCAGCAGGTGCGGGCCGCGCGGCTGCGCGAGGAGATCGACCGCCTGCGGCAGTTCGAACTGGTTGGTCAGGTCACCGGCGGCCTGGCGCATGACTTCAACAACCTGCTGACGGCGATGGACGCGGGCATGCGGCTGATCGGTGACTATTCGCAGGATGAACGGATCGCGCGCATTCTCGACGTTACCCAGGTGGGGCTGGACCGGAGCAAGCGGCTGATCGCGCAATTGATGGCCTATTCGCGCAAGCAGGTGCTGAATTCGGTGGCTTCGGGCGTGAACGAACTGACCACGGTGTTCGACATGCTGATCCAGAAGGCGGTGGGCAACACGATCGCCGTGGAGTGGAAGCTGATGGGGGGGCTGCCGCTGGTGATGGTGGATCGGGGGCAGTTCCAGTCGGCGTTGCTGAACCTGGTGATGAACGCGCGCGACGCGGTGGCGAGCGGGGGGGTGATCAAGATCTCGACGCGTACGGAAGACGTTGCCGCTTCGGCGTTCCCACCGCCGTTCGATGTTCCGGCCGGCGCGTATGTGGTGATCGAGGTGAGCGACACCGGGGCTGGGATGTCGCCGAGCACGCGCGAACATGCGATCGAGCCGTTTTATTCCACCAAGCCAGTCGGCGCGGGGTCGGGCCTGGGGCTGAGCCAGAGCTATGGGTTTGCCCGGCAGTCGAAAGGCACCTTGATCATCGAGAGCGAGGAAGGCGTGGGCACGCGGGTATCGATCTACCTGCCGGCCATGCGGCCGGCGATGGGGGGAGATGCCGGTGTGCCGCTGAAGACCAAGGTTTTGCTGGTGGACGACGACTACGCGGTTCGTACGCTGGTGAGCGAGATGTTGCGGCTGCGTGGCTATGACGTGATGGAGGCGGAAGACGCCCATGACGCGCTGCGCCAATTGCAGACGGATGCGTCGATCGACTGCGTCATTTCCGACATCGTCATGCCGAACAATATGAACGGGGTCGATCTGATGAACGCGGCGCGGGCGCTGCGGCACGACGTTCCGATCCTGCTTGCCTCCGGCTATTCGCGCGACATGCTGCGCGACAGCGCGAACTTGCCGGACAATGTCTCGTATTTGTCAAAGCCGTACAATATCGGGGAGCTCTCGGAGTTTCTGTCCGGGTTCAAGATCGCATGTTGATCCGGGGCTGAGGCGAGCGCGGCGCCAACGAGCGCGGCGCCCGGCTGAAGTTTTTTTGGTTTAGCCTGTCCACTTGAGACCCCGAAAAACGAAGAGAAGGCAAGGCAAGCGGAAGGAAGCACTCCTTTTTTGGAAAAAAAGAGCAAAAAATTTTTATTCCAATGGCATGGACCGCTCCCACCATCCCGGGAGGCACGCCAACGGCAACGATGGAGTGAAAAGTTTTTTTGGTTCTTTTTGTTCACAAAAAGAACTCCCTTCCTTCAACGAGAAAGGCCGGAGATTTCGCCCCGGCCTTTCCTTTGCGCGTTGCTGGCAGGCGGATCAGGTGCCCGGGCGGGAGACTTCGGTTTCCTTTGACGTGATGAATTCGAGCAGGACGGGGACGCCCTTCTTGGTCTGCTCGATGCCGCGCTTGATGGCGGGGATGATTTCATCGGGGGAGGTGACGCGTTCGCCGTAGCCGCCGAAGGCGCGGGCCATGGCGGCGTAGTCGCCGGAGATGTCCGTCGTGCGGTATTTCTCGGTGGAGAGGGCCATGATCTTGAGTTCGATCGCCATTGAGAAGTTGTTCAGCAGGATGGACATGATGGGGATGCGCTCGCGCACCGCCGTCTCGAAGTCCATGCCGGTGAAGCCGA
>CAIWAJ010000221.1:0-4105 GCA_903910565.1 uncultured Rhodospirillales bacterium | reverse complement strand
TCCTGGAAGGCGTGCACGCCGCGGATGCGCTCCTCCGGCGTGAGGCCGAGGCTGGTGGCGCGGCTGGTATCGCCCGAGAGGATCCATTCGAGCCCGGTGCAGAAGGTGGGCGGCACGGCGGGGCCGCTGGGCTGGGCGTCATCCAGGCACAGGGCGCGATCGAAGCCGAGGCCGGCGGCGTAGGCCAGCACCCAGCGTGTATCGACATCGGCGGTGACCTCGGCGCGGCGGCCGAGCGTGGCACTACGAACGGGCATGCGGCCATCCCTTTCCGGCATGAAGGTGAGCAAGTGCGGCCTCGGTATCCTCGCCGGCGGCGGGCGCGGCGCGATGCACCCGGACCGGCGTATCGGCCATGCGAATCGGCGCCGGGATCACCCGCTGCACCGCGGTCGTCCCTTCCGGCGGCGTCACCGCCGTGTTGCGCGCGGCGAGGTGCGGATGGGTGAGGATCTCCTCCAACTCCTGCACCGGCGAGGTGGGGATGCGCGCGGCATCGAACTTCGCGAGCCAGGTTTCCGAGGGTTCCGCCTGGAAGATCGGGATCAGGATCGCCTCCAGCTCCTTCACGTGGTTGATGCGCGCGCCGCTGGAGGAGAAGCGCGGGTCCTGGTTGAGGTCCTCGCGGCCAATCACCCGGCACAGGGATTCCCACAAAGGCTGCGCGGCGGCGACCACGGTGATGTAGCCGTCGGCGGTGGCGAACACGTTGTAGGGCGCGGCATTGGCGGTCTTGCGGAGGTGGTAGCGCGGCGGGTTGGCGCCGGTGGCGAAATAGCCAGCGGTTTCCATCGGCATCATCGCCAGCATCGAATCGAGCAGGGCGAAATCCACCATCTGGCCACGCCCGGATTTCTCCCGCGCGGCGATGGCGGCGAGGATGCCGATGGTGGCGTAGAGGCCGGTCGAGATATCGGCGGCGGCCATCGGCACCCGTCCCGGGCGCCCTTCCGGCGTGGCCGTCAGCAGCATCATGCCGGACATCGCCTGGGCGATCAGGTCCATCCCGGCGCGATGGGCGAGCGGCCCCTCGATGCCGAAGCCGGTGATCAGGGCGTAGATCACCCGCGGATTGCGGGCGGCCACCGCCTCATAGCCGAGGCCGAGCTTGGCGATGGTGCCCGGGCGGAAATTGCTGATCACCACATCGGCCGCCGCCGCCAGGGCCAGGCAATCCGCCCGGCCGGACTCGCTGTCGAGATCCAGCGTCACGCTGCGCTTGTTGCGGTTCATCTGGTTGAACAGGGCGGATTGCCCGGCGGCCAAAGGCGGCGACAGGCGTTGGTCATCGCCGCCGCCGGGGCGTTCGATCTTGATCACGTCAGCGCCGAGATCGCCGAGGATGGCCGCGCAATAGGGGGCCGCCACCCATTGACCAATCTCGAGGACCTTCAGCCCATCCAGCGCTCCGGCCATGCCGCCCGCCTCCCGATATTTCATATTATGAGAAGAGTGTTCTCACATCATGAAAGCTTGTCAAGCCCTCCCGCCACGGCCAACACTGTCCTCCGCCCCGCAACCGGATGCCAAAGTGACCGAACCGCCCGAACCGAACCAGACCAAAGGCGCCCAAAGCCTGCACCGCGCGATGCAACTGCTGGCCGCCGTCGGCGAACACAACGTCACCGGCATCCGCCTCACGGAGCTCGCGCAAGTCACCGGCCTGCACGTCGCTACCACCCATCGCCTGCTCAGCGCCCTGGTGCGCGAGCAGATGGTCGCCTTCGATGTGCACTACACCAAGCGCTACTTCCTCGGCCTGCGCCTGCACAGCCTGGTCGACCTCGCGCGCTACTCCGCCCTGCGCGCCAAATTGCGCGATTTCCTCGCCGCCATCGTCATCGAGACCCGGGCCATCGCCTACCTCTACGTCCCGCTGCTCAACGACACCATCGCGCTCGACGTCGTCGAATACCCCCGCGCCCCCCGCGGCCTCGTCTCCGAAATCGGCCGTCGCCTGCCGATGGGCATCGGCGCCGGCAGCATCGCCCTGCTTGCAGCCATGCCGGATGCCCGCGCCCGTGCCCTGGTTTCGGCCAACGCCGCCCGCTACGACGAATACTCTGGCCTTACCGAGGCGGCCGTCTGGCGCTCCATCGACGAGGCCCGCGCGACCGGCTACGGCATCACCCTCGAACAGGTCGCGCGCGGCTTCATCGGCGTCGGCCTCGTCATCCGCAATGACCGCGGGGAGGCGGAGGCCGCGGTCACCGTGGTCGGCACGCTCAAGCGCATGACACCGGCGCACGTCGAGGCCTGTCTCGAAATCACAAGGCGCCACGTCGCTGCTCTCGGGCCGATCGATCTGACCACGCCGCCGCTCTAAGTCGTTATTATTTATCGAATAAGCAAGGCAAGCGCTTCTTTTTGAAAAAATAATCAAAAACTTTTTGATCCGCTTGGCTCGGTGCCTCTCTGGCAGGCTCCGTATCAGGCGAAGAGAAATTTTTTGGTTCTTTTTCAAAAAAGAACCGCTTCCTTACCTCCGCGGCACCTATGACATTCCTATAAACCGCGCCCCCGCATCCCATCGCTTTCCACCCGCCCGCGGCGTCACTCTGCGCCACTCGCAACGATGGAGCGCATGACGTGTTGGACTTTCTCTGTCTCGGCGGCGGGCTGATCGGCTTCGCCGCCTGCTTCGCCTATGTCGTGCTGTGCGAGCGGCTCTAGCCATGACCCTCGATCTCGCCCTCGGCGCGCTCGTCACCATCGGCCTGGCCATCTACCTGGTCGCCGCCCTGCTGCACCCCGAACGGTTCTGAGGCAGCCATGACCCTGCTCGGCTGGAGCCAGATCCTCCTTTACGTGCTGCTGATCATCGCGCTCACCCGCCCGATCGGCCGCTATCTCCATCACCTCGCCACCGCCGCGGCGATGCCGGGCGAAACCCTGCTCTACCGCATCGCCGGCGTTGATCGCCGCCAGGAGCAAAGCTGGCAGCGCTACGCCGGCGCCATGCTGATGTTCAAGGTCGCCTGCCTCATCCTCGCCTACGCCCTGCTGCGCGCCCAGACCCTGTTGCCCCTGAACCCCGCGGGGCAGGACGTGATCACGCCCGATCTCGCGCTCAACACCGCCATCAGCTTCCTCACCAACACCAACTGGCAGTCCTACGGCGGCGAAACCACCATGAGCCATCTCTCGCAGATGGCCGTCCTCACGGTGCAGAACTTCCTCTCCGCCGCCGCCGGCATCGCCATCGCGTTTGCCGCCATGCGCGGCTTCGCCCGCCGCTCCGCCCGCACGCTCGGCAATTTCTGGGTCGATCTCACCCGCCTCATCGTCTACCTCCTGCTGCCCGCCTGCGCCGTGATGGCGCTGGTGCTGGTCTGGCAGGGCGTGCCGCAAACCCTGCTCGGCAGCGTCGAGATCTCAACCCTCGAAGGCCCGGCCCAGACCATCGCTCTCGGCCCGGTCGCCAGCCAGGAGGCGATCAAGATGCTCGGCACCAATGGTGGCGGCTTCTTCAACGCCAACTCCGCGCACCCCTTCGAGAACCCCACCGCGCTGACCAACTTCCTGCAGATGCTGGCGATCTTTTCCCTCGGCGCCGGCCTCACCCACTGCTTCGGCCGCCTGGTCGGCAACACCCGCCAGGGCTGGGCGATCTTCGCCGCCATGGGCGTGATGTTCCTCGCCGGCGTCGCCGTGCTCTATGCCTCCGAGGCCGGCACCAACCCGCTGCTGGCCGGCATCGACCCCGGGCTTGCAGCGGCGGGGAACTGGGAGGGCAAGGAACTCCGCTTCGGCATCGCCATGAGCGCCCTGTTCGCCACCATCACCACCGCGGCCTCCTGCGGCGCGGGCACTGCGATGCATTCAAGCTTCCTGCCGCTCGGCGGCATGGTGCCGCTGATCAACATGATGCTCGGCGAAATCATCTTCGGCGGCGTCGGCTCCGGCCTCTACGGCTTCCTCCTCTTCGCCATCATCGCCGTCTTCGTCGCCGGTCTGATGGTCGGCCGCACGCCGGAATATCTCGGCAAGAAGATCGAGGCCCGCGAGGTCAAGCTCACCATGCTCGCCGTGCTGTGCCTGCCCCTGGTGATGCTCGGCTTCACCGCCATCGCCGTACTTGTCCCGGCCGGCCTCGCCGGGCTCG
>CAIWAJ010000220.1:0-8557 GCA_903910565.1 uncultured Rhodospirillales bacterium | reverse complement strand
CGCCTCCACCGCCATGCCGATGCGCAGCTGGTCATTGGCGAGGCCGACGATGTTGCAGACCATGCGCACGCCCTCCTCGAGGTCGATCTGGCTGACGTTGTAAGGCACGTCGGCGGCGAAGCCGGGGTTCATCACCTGGTGCATGATGGCGAAGGTGTAGAGCGTGCCGCGCCCGCTCGCCGCGCGCCACGCCAGCTTCGCGCCCATGCAATGCGGGCAGCGCTCGCGCACCGGGAAGCTCCATTTTCCGCAGCCCGCGCAATGCTGGAGCATGAGCCGGCCTTCGCGGGCGCCATCGAAGAACGGCGCGCTGGCCTCGTCCGGCACCGGGACGGGTTTGGCGACAACCTGCGACATGAGTGTCCCTCCTGGTCCGCACGTGCCGCGCGGTCTTGCCTGCCGCGAAACGGCGGGGGGCCAGTTTAGGTGTGCCGGACAGGCCGGTGTCAACCGGCGGCCCGATCGTGGGCATCGGGCTGGCGCGCGCTGGTGCCCGGCGCGGCGGATGGGTAAAGGATGCATCTTTATGCCGAAGCGCGCGGAGCGGCTTGGCGATGATGAGGGAGTTGACGTGATGAGCAATATGGTCTCGGCAGCCGCCCCCAGGCAGGCCGCGCTTTCAGTCCTGGTGGCCCTCAGCGTCACGCATCTGCTCAATGACATGATCCAGTCGCTGATCCCCGCGATCTATCCGATCATCAAGACGGCCTATCACCTCGATTACGGGCAGATCGGGCTGATCACCCTGGCGTTCCAGATCTCCGCCTCGCTGCTGCAACCCGCCGTGGGCTTCTATACCGACAAACATCCCATGCCCTACTCGATGATTGTCGGGATGGGGTGCAGCCTGGTGGGACTGATCGGGCTGGCGTTTGCCAGCAGCTACCTGCTGCTGCTGATCGCCGCCGCCTGCGTCGGGCTGGGGTCCTCGATCTTCCATCCCGAGGCGACCCGCATGGCGCGCAATGCCTCGGGCGGGCGGCAGGGCCTGGCGCAGGGGATTTTCCAGGTCGGCGGCCAGGCCGGCGGGGCCCTGGGGCCGCTGCTGGCCGCCTTCATCATCGTGCCGCTGGGGCAGCGCAGCCTTGGCTGGTTCTCGATCGCCGCCCTGCTGGCGATGATGCTGATGGTCTGGATCGCCGGGCAGTACGCCGATTTCACGCCGGCCCGGAAGAAGCCGGCCGGTGGCGCCGTGGCGGCCGGCGCGGCGCCGCCGCCGGCCAAGGTGGTGATCCCCTTCATCATCCTGATCGTGCTGCTGTTCTCCAAGAACGCCTACACGGCCAGCTTCACCTCGTTCTACACGTTCTTCCTGATCGGCAAGTTCCAGGTCTCGGTGCAGACATCGCAGGTGATGCTGTTCCTGTTCCTGGCATCCTCGGCCGTGGGGGCGCTTGGCGGCGGTATCCTGGGCGATCGGATCGGCCGCACCCGCATCCTGTGGTTTTCCATCCTCGGCGCGCTGCCGTTCAGCCTGATCCTGCCCTTCGCTGACCTGTTCTGGACGGGCGTGCTGACGGTCGTGATCAACCTGATCATGGCCAGCTCCTTCGCGGCGATCATGCTCTACGCGATGGAGCTGATGCCCGGGCGGATCGGCCTGGTCGGCGGGTTCTTCTACGGCCTGACCTTCGGGCTGGGCGGAATCGCGGCGGCCCTGCTGGGCGGATTGGCCGACCAGTATGGCATTGAGACGATGTATCGCGCCTGCGCGTTCCTGCCGGCGATCGGGCTGCTCGCCTGGTTCCTGCCGCGGCTGCGCAACGCCTAGCGAACGCGGCCGGGGACGCCACGCAAGGTGGCGTCCCCGGTCAGATCACGGCTGCCACTTCATGTCGGCGAGAAAGAACGCCTCGTTGGGGGTCGGCGTCCATTGCAGCTCCTTGCGGGCGGCGTAGATCGAGACGTCCTGGAACAACGGGATGGCGGGGATCTCCTCGCGCATGATCTCGAAGGCGCGGCGGTAGTATTTCAGGCGCTCGTTCTCATCGAGCACCACACGCGCGGCGTCCACCGCGGCGTCGAACTCGGCATTGCTGAACTTCGACCAGATGCTGCCGCTGCGGAACAGCGGGAAAATCACGCCATCCGCATCCTGGCAGCCGCAGGACCAGCGGCCCTGGGCGAGGTGGCCGCTCTCCTCGGGCTGGCCCTGGCGGCGGCGCAGATAGGTCGGGAAATCGACCGAGACGATGTCGACCTTGAGGCCGATCTCGGCCAGCATCTGCTGCACCGCCTCGTTCAGCCGGCGGTCGTAGGAGGGGGCGGTGAGGAATACCACCGTGGTGCCCTCGGCGCCGATTTCCTTGACCAGAGCGCGGGCGCGGGCGGGGTCGTGCGGCCAGAAGGGGATATCCGCGATATAGCCGAAATTGGACGATGGCAGCACGATATCGACCTTCTTGCCGTAACCCTGCTGCAGCGCGGAGATGATGAGGTCCCGGTCGATTGCCATGGAGATCGCCTGGCGCAGGCGCTTGTCCTTGGTTGGGCCGAACTGCGCGTTCATGAACAGGTAGGCGACGCGCTCGGAGGGAACGGTCAACAGCTTGATGCCGGCCTCCGACTTCATGGTGATGGCGTCATCCGGGCTGATGCCGCGGATAATGTCGGCGCGGCCGGTGCGCAGATCGGCCATCCGTGTGGTGGCGTCCGGCACCGCGCGGAAGACGGCGGACTTGAAGGTGGGCTTGGGGCCCCAGTAATTATCGACCGCGTCGATCACGCTTTGCTGGCCACGCTGCCAGTTGCGCAGCCGGTAGGGGCCGCTGCCCATGACCTGCTGGTTGAAGGCGACGTCACCGAGTTTTTCGACATAGGCTTTCGGCACGATCGACAGCTTGGTCAGCTGCGCCAGCAGCACCGGGTAGGGGGTCTTGGTGTGCAAGGTCACCTGCGCGGGGCCGGTGACGTCGGCGGAGACGATCTGGTCGAACTGCGAGAGCTGCGGGCTTTTGAAGGCGGGGTTGATCATTCGGCGCACGCTGAAGGCGACGTCTTCCGGGGTGAGCTTGCTGCCGTCCTGGAAGAGGATGTCGCTGCGCAGGTCGAACACCAGTGTCAGCGGGTCGGTGTAGCGCCAGGCGGTGGCGACCTGGGGTACGATCTTGCCGGGGATATCGCGGGTGACGAGGTTGTCGAAGATGTTGCGATAGACCGAGGAGCTCTCGGGGTCCCACTGCACATGCGGATCCATGGTCGCGACGTCGGAGGCGAGGTCGACCGTCAGCGTGTCCTTTTGGGCCCAGGCCGGAGCCGCCAGAACCAGGCCCAGTATAGCCAAAGCAAGCTTGCGCATCTTCATCCCCCTGCATCGATCGGCGCAATCGTGCCGGGCGGCGGGAGCGAATGCAATCCACTTCCCGCCACCGCGATGCGCGGCCCCTACAAGCGGCGCGGGATGCGGCTGGCGAGGCCGGCGGAAGCGAGCATCATGATGCCGGAGGCCACGAAAACCGAGGGCAGGGCGAAGAACATCAGCAGGAGGGAGCAGGTGGCGGGAGGGACGACCTGGGTGACGTCGCGGAAGCTGGCGAAGACGGTGGTCATCTCGGCGCGCTCATAGGGGTGGACGGCGCGCAGGAAGAGGAGATTGCCGGCGCCGTCGAGCGTGCCGGCGCTGAAGGCCGCGATGATGAGGAACAGCGCGCCGAGCCAGGGGTGGCCGGCCGCGATGGCGGCGGCGACGCTGAAGAGACCGGCGCCGGCGTAGCCCGCCCGCATCAGGGCGCGCAGGCCGAAGCGCCGCCCGACCCAGCCCCAAAGCGGCACGATCCAGGTCCAGCCGGTGCCGATCGACACGACGAGGCCGCCGGTCTCGGGGCTGAGGCCGGAGGTGACGGCAAGGATCGGCGCGTAGACGAAGAACATGCTCCACCACGACGAGCGGGCGGAGGCGAGTGTCCAGGCCAGCAGCAGGCGGGGCTGCGAGAAGAACCGGGGCAGGTAGCGCAGCGGATTGGTCGCCGCGCGCGGGGTGGCCACCGCCTGATGGTCGCTGAGGCCCAGCGCGCGGAACAGCAGGAACAGGGCAAGGGCCGCGGCGATCACGATCGCGAACGGCGCGGCGAAGGCGTAGGTCTCCTGGAGGTGAATGCCGAACCACGGGCCGAAGGTCCAGGGAGCGGCGGCGGCGAAGATGCGGGTCGGCTCGAAGTGGCGCAGCGCCTGGCGCGGGGCGTTATCGAGCAGATAGAGCTGGCTGGTGATATCGACGCAGGCGATGCCGACGGTGTTCAGCACCAGCCCCGCGGCGAAGGCGGGCAACAGATCGGTCGCGAAGAGCAGGCTGCTGATGGTGAGCGACAGGGCGCCGAGGGTGAAGACGCGGCGGCGGCCGAGCAGGCGGACGAGGAAGGGGATGCTGAACCGCCCGGCAACCGCGGCCAGCCCGGTGGCGGCGTAGAGCAGGGTGACGGCCTGGGCGGTGCCGAGCAGGCGCAGGGCGCCGAGCGGCAGGACGGTGAGCAGGGTCGCCTGGGCGACGCTCGGGAAAAAGAACAGGCCGAGGAAGGCCGCGCCCTGGCGCGGCGGCAGCCCTGCGATCATCCGTGGCAGCAGCGTCACGGCCGGAGGCCTGCGATTGCGTCCTCGGCGAGGGTGTTGTCGATGATGGCATCGAATGGGATGTCGCGGTCGAGCGCGCCGCCGGAGCGCATGGCCGCCTGCAGACGGGCGAAACCCTCGGGGCGGGTGTGCGGATCGGTCGCGTAGAGCCCGAGGGCGCAATAGCGGTCGATCGCGGCGGCGAAGAGGGGGGCCGGGACGTCCGGGAAAAACGCGGCGACGGCGCGCGCGACCTCGCTGCCGGGGGTGGCGGCGATCCAGCGCAGGACGCGGTACATCGCCCGCACCATCGCCGCCATCGCATCGCGCCGCTCCACCAGCAGGCTGCGGCGGGTGACGAGCGTGGTGTAGGCGGTCAGGCCGCGATCGGCGGCGGCATTCCACAGGTGGAAGCCCTCTTGCAGGAGCGCCTCGGCGTGGGGTTGGAAAAGCTGCACCGCATCGAGCCGGCCGGCGCGGAGCGCGGCGGCGTTCTCGGCCATGGTGGGGCCGTGCGTGCGCAAGACGCCGGCGGGGTCGGCGCCGTCGCGGCGGATGTCGTCCTGCAGGCAGAGCCAGGGTGTCGGCACCTCGGCGACCGTGCCGAGCCGCTGGCCGACCAGATCGGCCGGGCGGAAGGCGGGGCGCGGCGAGCGGCCGATGACGAAGAAGGGGTCGCGCGCCACGACGTCGCAGAAACAGATGATATCGGCGGCGGGGTCGGCGGCGTGGGCCAGCAGGACGCGCAGCGGGCCGCCCCACATGACGTCGATGCGGCCGGCCCGCAGATCCGCGGCGGTGTGCGCGGGGTCGGGCGAGGCGCGCAGGTCGACCGCCACGTTCTCGGCCGCATAGGCGCCGATGGCGTGGGCGGCGTAGAAGGGGGTGTAGAACAGCGCCCGGAAATTCTCGGAGAGGACGATCATCGGCGCAACGCTCCCGCTGGTTGCCCCGTCAAGCGCGCCGCTGTGCCGTCGAGCATGCCCAAGGTCGCCGCCTCCCGTTTGCCGGGAGTTTGGACCGGTTCGGTCGGGGGCTCAAGCGATGGTGCGGCTGGCGAGGGGAGGGTATGATAGGTTTCGCGTGATCGTGCGAACCGGGGAGACGGGCTTGGAAACCTTCGACTACGTCATCGTGGGGGCTGGCTCGGCCGGCAGTATCGTGGCGAACCGCTTGAGCGAGGACCCCAACGTCACCGTCGCCGTTCTGGAAGCCGGCGGTTCTGACTGGAACCCCTTCATCCACATCCCCGCCGGCTTCATGAAGACCTTCTACGACGCCTCGGTGAACTGGAAATACGAGATGGAGGAGGGCGCCTGGACCGGCGGGCGGCGCATCTACGCCCCGCGCGGCAAGACGCTCGGCGGCTCCAGCTCGATCAACGGCCACGTCTATAACCGCGGCCAGCGGCTGGATTTCGACACCTGGGCGCAGTTCGGCAACCAGGGCTGGGGCTATGCCGACGTGCTGCCCTATTTCCGGCGCACCGAGCGGCGCATCGGGCCGGGCGACGAGACCTATCGCGGCCGCGAGGGCCAGATCCGCGTCACCGATCTCGAATGGCGCCACCCCCTCTGCGACGCCTTCATCGAGGGCTGCGTGCAGCACGGCATTCCCCGCAACCCCGACTATAACGGCGCCAAGCAGGAGGGCGTCTCGTACGTCCAGCGCACCACCTTCAACGGGCGGCGCGAAAGCACCGCGACCGCCTATCTGCGCCCGGCCATGAAACGGCCAAACCTTCGGGTGATCACGCATGCGCATGCCTCCAGTATCATCCTCGAAGGCAAGCGCGCCGTCGGCATCCGCTACCGCCACGGCGGCAAGGGCGGCACCGACAAGGAAATTCGCGCCAGCCGCGAGGTGATCCTCTCCGGCGGCACCTACAACTCGCCCCAGCTCCTGCAACTCTCCGGCATCGGCCCGGCCGATCTGCTGCAATCCCACGGCATCGCGCCGCGCCATATCCTGCCCGGCGTCGGCGAAAACCTGCGCGATCACTACGCGCCCCGCCTGGTGGCGCGGGTGCAGAACATCGCGACCATCAACGAAAGCTCGCGCGGCCCCAAGCTTGCCTGGGAGGTGTTGAAATACGCGGCCACCCGCAAGGGTATCCTCTCGCTCAACCCCACGCTGGTCTATTGTTTCTGGCACTCCGGCGAGAGCGCGGAAAGCTCGGACATCCAGATGACCTTCACGCCCGCGAGCTACAATGACGGCGTGCAAGGCCAGCTCGAGCGTGAACCGGGCATGACGGTCGCCGCCTGGCAGCAGCGGCCGGAAAGCACCGGATACGTGCGCATCCGCTCCGCCAATCCCTTCGAGCAGCCGCTGATCCAGCCCAACTACCTCGCCGCCGAGCATGACCGGCGGGTGCTGCTGGCCGCGATGAAACTGGCGCGCAAGCTGCTCAGCTCCGACCCGCTGAAGCCCTATTTCGCCCGCGAGGACGTCCCAGGCCCGCAGGTGCAAACCGACGACGAACTCCTCGCCGTCGCCAAGCAGCGCGGCACGACGACCTTCCATCCCATGGGCACCTGCAAAATGGGCCCCGCCACCAATCCCCAGGCCGTCGTCGACGATCAGCTGCGCGTCCACGGCATCGAGCGCCTGCGGGTGATCGACGCCTCGATCATGCCGACCATGCTCTCGGCCAACCTCAACGCCGCGACCATGATGATAGGCGAGAAGGGGGCGGATCTTGTGCGAGGCCGGGAGCCGCCGGCCAGCGCGGCTGCTTAGCGCGGGAGGTTGGAGCGATCTCGCTGAAGGATGTTCTTTTTGTGAACAAAAAGAACCAAAAAAACTTTTTGTTCCATCCATGCCGTTGGCGTACACCCCGCGGATAGGGCGGAGCGGTACCAATCAAGCGGATAAAAGTTTTTTGCTCCTTTTTTTCAAAAAAGGAGACCTTCCTTCCCTTTTCGGAGGCACTTCGCCCTCACCAAGGAGCGCGTCATGATTCAGCAGATCAAAGATTTCCGCGACGAGGTCGATGAGCTGAGCGCCCTGCTCACCGCCATGCCGGCCGCGGCCTGGACCGCTCCCAGCGGCTTCAAGAACTGGACGCCGGAGGACGTGGTGCAGCACCTGCACCACAGCGACCTCATGGCGATGGCATCGGCCGACGGCGTCGAGGCTTTCGCGACGTTTCGCGCGGAAATGGCCGCCTTGCGTGCCCGCGGCATGACCAACGTGGAAGCGACGCGTAAGTGGCTGGGCAATCCCCGCGGCAGTGAGCTGCTTGACCTCTGGCGGCGCACGGCGTTGGTGCTGTGCGACCGGCTGGCGGCACTGGCGCCGGAGACACGCATGCCCTGGGCCGGGCCCGGCATGGGGCTGCGCATGTTCGCCACCGCCCGGCAGATGGAAACCTGGTCGCACGGGCAGGCGATCTACGATCTGCTGGGCATCGAGCGGCCGGCCGCCTCGCCGCGGCTGCGCAACATCGCCGAGATCGGCGTGCGCACCTATGGCTGGACCTTCAAGAACCGCAACCAGGAACCGCCGGGCCCGCAACCCGAGGTGCGGCTGGACACACCCTTCGGCGAACCTTGGATCTGGGCCGGCGAGGGCGGGCTGGTGACGGGAGAGGTGACGCAGTTCTGCCAGGTGGTGGCGCAAACCCGCAACGTCGCCGATACCGCGCTGCGGGTGGATGGCCCGGCGGCGCGGGAATGGATGGCGCTGGCCCAGTGCTTCGCGGGGCCGCCGGAAACGCCGCCGGCGCCTGGCACGCGCGTGCGGGCCGGGCGGTGATTGGTTGATGGGAAGACCCTGTAGGGAGGGAAGCATGTTCTTTTTGTGAATAAAAAGAACCAAAAAAACTTCCTATTCCATTGTTGCCGTTGGCTTGGCTCGCGGGATGATGGGAAGCGGTACACACCAATGGAATAAAAGTTTTTGGCTCTATTAGCGAATCATATGCGTAGTTCATATTAGGTTCAATCGTTTGGACGTATCGAGGATTGTGACGATGGACAGCGCGGAATTTCGCAAGTGGCTTGAGGCG
>CAIWAJ010000219.1:0-5017 GCA_903910565.1 uncultured Rhodospirillales bacterium | reverse complement strand
CGGCGCAGGCCTGGGTGACGGCGGCGGATTGGTGGCGATGCACCGCCTGCTGCACCCGCTCGTCAAAATCCTGCACCCCAAGACTCGCCCGCGTGCAGCCGATCGCCGCCAGCGTGTCGAGCACCGTGTCGTCGCAGGTGCGCGGATCGATCTCAACGGCGATTTCCGCGTCCGGCAGCACGTCGAAGCGAGTGCGCAGCGCGGCCATGATGTCGCGCATCCGCGGTCCCGGCATGGCGGTTGGAGTGCCGCCGCCCCAATGGATGTGCGCCACCCTGAGGCGCCGTCCACCCGGCCCAGCTGACGCCGCCAGCAGGCCTATCTCCTGCAGCAGCGTATCGGCATAGGCCTCGAGCGGCGCGGTGGAACGGGTGGCCGTGGTGTGGCAGCCGCAGAACCAGCACAGCTCGGCGCAGAACGGTATGTGCAGATAGAGCGACACCGGTGCGTCCGGCAGTTCCCTCAGCCAAGCGGTGTAGGTCTCGGCGCTCACCGCGGGCGAAAAATGCGGGGCCGTCGGGTAGCTCGTGTACCGCGGCACGGCGACGTCGTAGTGCGGCAGAAGCTCGGTGATGTGCATGGCCCATCTTCGTTCGCATTGCCGGCGGAATCGTTGATCCAGATCAAGGCGCCGCGGTGCGAAGCGGCAGAAGTTCCGCCTTGTTTTAAACGATGCCGCATTAGAGCGACTGAGACGTTGAGGATTCACATGTTTACGAAAGTTCTGGCTGGCGGCCTGATGGCCGCGCTGTTGGCCGGCAGCATGCTGTCATCTCCGGCCGCGGCGCAATCGACGGATGGCGGAAAATCGGCCGGCAGCATCATGGTGCGCGCCAGGTTGATCGATGTAATGCCGCTGAATTCGACGTCGTCCATTTCCGCCATCGGCGGCTCGGTGAAGACGACGGACTCGATCACCCCGGAGGTGGATTTCTCCTACTTCCTCACGGACAACATCGCGATCGAACTGATCGCAGCCACCACGCGGCATAGCATCAGCGGCTCGGGCACCGCGCTCGGCCATGTTCCGGTCGGTTCCACCTGGGTTCTGCCGCCGGCGGTGACCGCGCAGTATCACTTTAACCCGAAGGGCCAGATCAGCCCCTATCTCGGTGCCGGCCTGAACTACACGCTGTTCTACGGCACCCATGCGGCCGGCGGCGCCGTCACCAAGCTGGCTATGGAAAGCAATTTCGGCGGCGTTTTGCAGGCCGGCGTTGACGTCAACCTGCAAGGCCGCTGGTACGCCAACCTCGATGTGAAGCAGATTTTCGTTGATACCAAGGCCAAGTTGAACGGAGGCGCGATCGTCGCCAAGACGGCGCTCAACCCGACCGTCATCGGCCTTGGCGTAGGTTACCGCTTCTGACCGGCATTGCCCGGGCAGACGCGTGACGTGATCCCGGCCCGTAGGGCCGGTTCCGGCCGGGCGACCTGTTCCCCCTATGCACCGGCCTAAACTTGGCCGGCCACGCTCTATCGCGTGGCCGGCCATTTCTTTATAAGCCGGCACATTCAAACCTGTATGGGCACGCGCTTTTGTTATCGGAACGCTCTGCCGGCGCGGTTGAAGCCGCCCTGGCCCCTCATCTCGCGCGTTTCACCGGGCTCACGTTGCTGGTTCTCGGGGACGTCATGCTCGACCGCTACGTGCTCGGTGACGTCCGCCGCATCTCCTCCGAGGCGCCGATTCCGGTGCTGCACGCACAATCCCGCCGCCACGTTCTGGGCGGCGCCGGCAATGTCGCGCAGAACGCCGCCGCGCTCGGCGCCCGCGCGGTGCTCATCGGCGTGCACGGCGACGACGGCCCGGCGACAGAGCTGGCAGCAACGGTTGCGGCCGAGCCACGCATCACCAATCGGATGGTCCGCGTGCCAGGCCGCCCGACCACGGTTAAGACGCGATTCATGTCCGGCGGCCATCAATTGCTGCGATTGGATGAAGAGGTCACCACCCCGCTGACAGCCGAGGTCGAAACGCAGGTACTCGCGCAGTTCGAAGCAGCCCTGCCTGGCAGCGACGTGGTCGTGCTGTCCGACTACGCCAAGGGCGTGCTGACCGACGCGGTACTGACCCGCGCCATCACGCTCGCGCGTGCCGCGGGGGTGAAGGTGGTGATCGATCCCAAGCGCGCGCGGTTCGGCGCCTATGCGCTGGCCGACGTGCTGACCCCCAATGCGCTGGAGGTGGCGCGGGCGACCGGGCTCGAAGCCACCACCAACGAAGGTGCCGCCATCGCCGGCGAGGCCGCGCGGCAGCAGGCCGATGCGGGAGCGGTGCTGGTCAAGCGCTCCGAAAAGGGGCTGACCCTGGTGCGCCGTGGCGCCGCCCCGGTGCACATCCCAACACGCGCCCAGGAAGTGGCGGACGTCTCGGGCGCCGGCGACACGCTGGTCACCGCCTTCGCTCTCGCGCTGGCCGCCGGCGCCGCCATGCCGGAGGCGGCCGCGCTGGGCAATGCGGCGGCGGGCATCGTCGTCGGCAAGCACGGCACGGCGACCGTCACTCACGCAGAATTGTTCGACGCGCTGCACCGGACCGAGCTGCTGGCGATCGACGAGAAGGTCGGCGACCTTGACGGCGCGCTGGCCCGCATTGCCGCCTGGCGGGCCGGCGGCCTGCGCATCGGCTTCACCAACGGCGTCTTCGACCTCATCCACCCCGGCCATGTCCGCGGGCTCGCCCGGGCCCGTGCCCAGTGCGACCGCCTGGTGGTCGGCCTCAATAGCGATGCCTCGGTGCGCCGCCTCAAAGGCCCCGACCGGCCGGTGCAAAGCGAAACCGCGCGCGCCACGGTGATGGCCTCGATGGCCTCGGCGGACCTTGTGGTGCTGTTCGAAGAGGACACACCGCAACGCCTGATCGAGGCGATCCGGCCCGATGTGTTGTTCAAAGGCGCCGACTACCGCATCGATCAAGTCGTCGGTGGCGAATTCGTGACTTCCTATGGGGGCCGAGTGGCACTAATCCCTCTTGAAGAGGGCCATAGTACTACCAATACCATCCGTCGAATCAATTCAGGAAGCTGAGCGCCGTATGAACGATCAAATTCCGCACCTCCGCCGGCTCGAGGCGGAGAGCATCCACATCATCCGCGAAGTCGCCGCCGAATGCCGCAATCCCGTCATGCTATATTCGATCGGCAAGGATTCCACGGTGATGCTGCATCTCGCGATGAAGGCATTCTACCCGGCCAAGCCGCCCTTCCCGCTGCTCCACGTCGATACCAAGTGGAAGTTCCGGGACATGATCACCTTCCGTGACCAGATGGTCGAACGGCTGGGCGTTAAGCTGATCACCTACACTAACGAGGAGGCCCGTGCGCAGGGCGTCAACCCCTTCGAGCATGGCGGATATTACACCCATGCGATGAAAACGGTTGCCCTCAAGGCGGCGCTGACCGCCGGCGGCTACGACGCGGCGTTCGGTGGCGCGCGGCGCGACGAGGAGAAGTCCCGCGCAAAGGAGCGTGTGTTCTCCTTCCGCACCGCCACCCATGAGTGGGACCCGAAGAACCAGCGGCCCGAATTTTGGCACCTCTATAACGGCCGGGTGAACAAGGGCGAATCGGTGCGGGTCTTCCCGCTGTCGAACTGGACCGAGCTCGACATCTGGACCTACATCATGCTGGAGAATCTTCCGGTGGTGCCGCTCTACTTCGCCAAGGAACTGCCGACCGTGGTGCGCGACGGCACTATTTTGGTGGTGGATGACGAGTCACGCATGCAGTACCTGCCGGGCGAGAAGCCGGAGATGCGCACAGTGCGCTTCCGCTCGCTCGGCTGCTGGCCGCTCTCGGGCGCCGTCGAATCGGGCGCCCTGTCGCTGCAGGATATCGTCGCCGAAATGCTGGCCACCCGGGTCAGCGAGCGCGGAGGGCGGCTGATCGACAAGGATGCGTCGGACTCCATGGAGAAGAAGAAGCGCGAGGGGTATTTCTGATGAACGCCGACACTCCTACCACCTCCGGTCTCGACGCCTTCCTGATTGAGCAGGCCCAGCTCGGCCTGCTGCGCTTCCTCACCTGCGGCAGCGTGGATGACGGCAAATCCACCCTTATCGGCCGGCTGCTGCACGAGGCCGGACAGATCCTCGACGATCAGCTCGCCACCCTCGAGAAGGACAGCGTCCGCCACGGCACCACTGGCGAGGAGATCGATTTCGCGCTCCTGGTCGATGGGCTGGAGGCCGAGCGCGAGCAGGGCATCACCATCGATGTCGCCTACCGCTTCTTCACCACCAATCGCCGCCGCTTCATGGTGGCCGATACCCCCGGCCACGAGCAGTACACCCGCAACATGGCCACCGGCGCCGCCAACGCTGATCTGGCCGTGCTGCTGGTCGATGCGCGCCACGGGCTGATGACGCAGACGCGCCGGCATGCCTTCGTGGTGTCCCTGATGGGCATCCGCCACGTCGTCCTCGCGGTCAACAAGATCGACCTGGTGGACTTCTCGGAGGCGCGCTACGAGGAAATCCACGCCCAGTTCGCGGCCATGGTGAAGAATCTCGGGTTCGCCAGCATCAAGGCGATCCCCATCTCGGCCCGCTTCGGCGACAACATCACCGTGCCCTCGCACCGCACGCCCTGGTATTCGGGCCCGACCATGCTCGACTACCTCGAGACGGTTGACGTGTCGGACGATACGGCCAAGCCGTTCCGCATGCCCGTGCAGTGGGTGAGCCGGCCGGACCATACGTTCCGAGGCTATGCCGGCACGGTCGCCACTGGGTCCATCCGCCCGGGCGAGCGCATCGCCGTGGCAAGCTCTGGCGTGGGCGCCACGGTGAAGCGCATCGTCACCATGGACGGCGATCGTGACGTGGCATTGCAGGGCGATGCGATCACCCTGGTGCTGGCTGAGGAGGTCGATATCTCCCGTGGCGACGTGGTGACCACCGGCGCCGCTGTTGCGGTGACCGATCGCTTCGACGCCAATCTGGTATGGCTCTCCGAGGCGCCGCTTTACCCGAGCCGCAGCTACCTGCTGAAGCTCGGCGCCGCCACGGTGGCCG
>CAIWAJ010000218.1:0-3114 GCA_903910565.1 uncultured Rhodospirillales bacterium | reverse complement strand
CGGACGTTGATCACAGCGGCCAGCTTGCGGACCTATGCCCAAAATCTGCCGAAAGCCGATATCCGCACCGGCCGAGGCGCTATGTCATGACTGCCTGGATATTGGTGGCCGAGCCGGTGGCCCTTTTGATCCTGGCCGCTTTCCTTCGTCTCACACAATAACCGCCGGCTCCGACTGGCGGGACCGGCGGTGTATCGGAAGGATGTAGCGTTGCAGCCGCATTCTACCGATATGACACGGAAAACGCCAGCGCGAACGGCGGGGAGATTTTCAAATGTCCCCACATTTAACCGCGCAAGATGTTGCCGCGCTTCGTTGCCAGCTTTGGGACGCGGGGTTTCGCCCCGTTGCCCTCAAAACGGGCGACAAGATGCCCTTGATCCGCGAGTGGCCCGACCGCGCCCGGCGCGATCCCCCAGCCGATGCCGATTCCCCAGCACGCCCCGACATGCTCAATACCGGCATCCTTTGCGATGGCTTGCGCGTGGTGGATATCGACGTTGACGACAAGCAACGCGCGGGCGCAATCGAGGCGCTGGCGCTGGAAAAACTCGGCTCGGACGCACCAATCCGCTGGCGCAATAACTCCCCTCGCGTGGCGCTACTTTACCGTGCCGCTCATGGGGAGCCCCGGAAACTTTCCAGAAACGGCGAATTCGGGAAAGTCGAAATCCTGGGTCACGGCAATCAGGTGTTTGCGTTTGGGACACACCCGAGCGGCGCCGCCCTGCAATGGCATCCCGAGCCGCCCGGCATAATTACCCGCAGCGCACTGCCGGCGGTTTCGGAAGAACAGATTTCCACGTTTCTTGACGCGGCGGGTGCGCTGATCGGGGCACAACCCGCTACGCCCCCGCCAGGGGCGGACGACGGTCATGCTTCCTCTCGCCATGGCCCGAGCGCTGATATTGGGGATGTTGTCGCGGCCTTGCATGCGATCCCGAACAATGGCCCGCCGGATTGGGAGCATTGGAACAAGATCGGGTTGGCAGTGTTTGCCGCTACGGGGGGTAGCCTGCCGGGAAAAGCCGCATGGCTGGCATGGTCGGAGAAGCATCCCAACCATAATCCTGCCGCCTGTGAGGAACGGTGGGCACACTATGACCGGCACGCCGATCGCGAACCAAAGATCGGGGCGGGCACTTTGTTCCACCTTGCCGCGCAAGCCCAGCCGGGATGGCGCAGACCAAGCGAGCAAAACCCGGATGCCGGCCCCCTGGAATGGGGCATACCCGATATGACAGTGCTACGCTTGGGGCGCCGTGCCCCGCCCGCGCTGCCGCAGGATGTATTCGGACCGGAATGGGCTGGTTGGATTGTAAGTGCGGCGGAGGCTGCGGCCGCGCCGCCCGATTATGTCGGGTTGCCGCTCCTGGCAGGCGCCTCGGCTCTGATCGGGCATGCCCGCTGGCCACAGGCAACACCGGGCTGGATTGAACCGCCCCACATATGGGCTGCCAGCGTCGGCGATTCCGGTTCTGCGAAAAGTCCGGGGGCTGACAGTTTGCTTCGCGACGTGCTGCCGATAATCGAACAACGCATGCTGGGGGATTTCCCAGAAAAACTGCGGGAATGGAAGGTTACAGCCGAAATCCACGGCGCAGCGCAAGAGCAATGGAAGGCCGACGTTCGGACAGCACAGAACAAGAAACTCGCGCCGCCGCTGCCGCCGGCGGAAAATCTCTCTCCCGAACCGCAAGCGCCTCGGCTGCGGCAATCGGACGTGACGGTTGAAAAGGTCGCGACATTGCTTGCAACTGCTGCCCCCAAAGGACTGTTGATCGTTCGCGATGAGTTGGCGGGATGGCTGCTTGGGTTGAGTGCTTACAACGACGCCGGGCGTGCGTTCTGGATTGAGGCATATGGCGGGCGCCCGTATCGGGTGGAACGGCAGAAAACGCCCGAACCGATTATCGTTCCCCGTCTTGCTGTGGCCGTGACGGGGACGACGCAACCGGAGCGGTTGGCGCAAATGTTCCGCGACTCCGACGATGGGTTACTCGGCCGGTTTGTGTGGGGCTGGCCGGACCCGTTGCCGGTGTTTCGCCTGAGCCAAACCTCTCCCGCGTCCGAATGGGCAATCGAAGCCCTTGACCGGTTACGGCTGCTTGACCTTGGCCCTGGTAGTGAACCCAACGACCCGCCGCGCCCGATCATGGTCCCGCTGTCCCCGACTGCGGTGGCCATGATGGAAGAATTCGGACAGGACATGCAACGCCGCCAACAAGAGGCCGGTGGCCTGCTGCGCTCTGCTTTCGGTAAGGCGCGCGGGCTAGCACTGCGCCTCTCCCTGGTGCTGGAAATGCTGCTCTGGTGCGGTCGCAACGGTATGGAACCGCCCCCAGCCCAGATTGGTGATCGTGCTTTCGGCAACGCCTGCGATCTTGTGGCCGATTACTTCATGCCGATGGCCGAGCGGGTGTTCGGCGATGCCGCCGCGACACAGGCAGAACGAAACGCCGCCACGCTAGCCCGGTGGATTATTCGGGAGCGGGCGAAGGAAGTGCATGTCCGCACCCTACAGCGCAACGTGCGCCTGCCCGGTTTGAACACGGCCGGATTGATACACGCGGCGGCGGAGGTGCTGACCGAAGCTGATTGGCTGGCGGCGGCCGGCCGAGGCAAGGAAGCCGGACGCCCGCGCGCTGCCTATACGGTCAACCCCGCCGTGTTAGAGCCTGCGGCATGAGTTGGTCCGCCGGCTATCGCGCTCGGGCGGGTCTGCCATTGGACACAATGGACAAAGCGGACACTGGCCCGGTGCGGTCCGCATCGGCCGGGATTGTGACCGCATTGTCAGCAGTGTCATGCCCCCCGCGAACGGTGGTTAACGGCAGTTGGAGGGACGCAGCGCATTCTGTCGATTGTGTCAGCAGTGTCGCGTCGTATGCCGCATGCGCAATCGACCTTGGTAATCTGCCCTCCCTCCCTTGCCCGACATGTGGTGGCGGATTGTGGTGGCGGGTTTCGGCCGTTGAACCGGATGGCCCTGGCCCGTGGTGTTGCCACCAATGCCAGCGGCCCGACCCGGTGGTATGGATTGACGCCACTGCGACTGAGCCATCCCGCCCGCCCGCGACTGAGGAACCGGACGAACCCCTATGGCCCGATCCT
>CAIWAJ010000217.1:0-2163 GCA_903910565.1 uncultured Rhodospirillales bacterium | reverse complement strand
TCGCCTCAAGCCACTTGCGAAATTCCGCGCTGTCCATCGTCACAATCCTCGATACGTCCAAACGATTGAACCTAATATGAACTACGCATATGATTCGCTAATAGAGCCATGACTTTTTTCTACCGAGAGCAAAAAATCTTTGCTCCTTGGCGGGGCGCTGGCCTGGGGGCGGTTGGGCGGGTATCGTGGGCGGGAATCGCTGATGATGGAGGTTCCATGTCGCTACCGGTTGCCGATCCCTGGTTCACCGTGGAAACGGTGGATGAGGGTGTGATCATGCTCACCGAGCCGCATGTGGCGCGGCTGTTGCGGGCGAACCTGTTCCTCGTGCGGGGCACGGAGCGGGATTTGCTGGTGGATACCGGCATGGGGATCGGGCCGCTGCGGGCCGTCGTCGCGGGGCTGACGGAGCGGCCGGTGACGGTGTTCACCACGCATAGCCATCTCGACCATATCGGCGGGCATTTCGAATTCGCGGATCGGCCCATCATCGCGCATCCGGCCGAAGCGGAGCGGCTGGCGCATCCGGCGGGGCCGGTGGGGCTGGCCTATGCCTCGCTCTCGGCGGCGAAGCGGGCGGAGTATCAGGCGGCGGGGTTCGACGTATCGGGCCTGATGATCGATGCGACGCCTTCGGAAGCCTATGACGTGGCCGCGCACCGCTTCCATGGCGCCGTGGCGACGGAGCTGATGGAGGAGGGGGCGGTGATCGACCTCGGGACCCGGCGCTTCGAGGTGCTGCATCTGCCCGGCCACTCGCCAGGCGGCATCGCGCTGTGGGACGCGGCCGACGGGATGCTGATTTCCGGCGATGCGATCTATGACGGCATTCTGATCGATACCACCGACGACGCGGATATCGGGGTGTATCTGCGCACCATGGCGCGGCTGCGGGAGCTGCCGGTGCGGGTGGTGCATGGCGGGCATAAGCGCGCGTTCGGGCGGGCGCGGCTGCATGAGATTATCGATGGGTACGTGGAGAGCCGGAAGGATTTTCGGGCGCCGGTGCCGGAGGGGCCGGGGGTTTCGTTTTGAGGGAAGGGTGTTCTTTTTGTGAACAAAAAGAACCAAAAAAACTTTTTGCTCGCTTCGATGCCGTTGGCTTGGCTGGGCGGAGGGTTGGACGCAAGTTGGAAAAGTTTTTTGGTTCTTTTTTTCAAAAAGGAACCGCTTTCTTTTAGGGGGACGTGATGAAAATCAAGCGTATCGAGCACATCGCCATCGCCGTTGATTCAATGGGGCAATCGATGGATTTGTTCCGCGACGTGTTTGGGCTGGGCGTGGAATATGAGGAGCAGATCGGGCAGACGAAGCTGGCGATGCTGCCGGTGGGGGAGACGTATGTGGAGCTGCTGGAAGGGCAGGGGCCGGACTCCGGGGTGACGAAATGGATCGCCGAGAAGGGGGCGGGGTTGTTTCATATCTGCTTCGAGGTGGAGGACATCGACGCGGCCCTGGCGGAGTTGACGGCGAAGGGGGTGAAGCTGCGCGACGAGGTGCCGCGGATTGGGCATGGCGGCTCGCGGATAGCGTTTCTCGATCCGGCGGGGACCGGGAATGTGTTGATTGAATTGGCGGAATTGGCGGCGGGGCATTGAGGGGGGAGGAAGATAGATTCACCACAGAGGCGGTAAGACGGTGAGGGGCTGTCGGCGATTGTGTATACATTGTTGATACAATGCTTCGGGGTGTGGATGCTGGCGCCCGGAAGCGAGGTTCGGCATGCGGGGTTTGGTGAAGAAATGGGGGAATAGTGCGGCGGTGCGGTTGCCGGCCTCGGTGATGGCGGCGGCACGGTTGTCGGTGGATCAGGCGATCGAAGTGCGCGAGGAAGGCGGGCGGGTGGTGATCGAGCCGATCCGTGAGGCGATTTATGATCTGGCGGCGCTGGTGGCGGGGATCAGCGACGAGAACCGGCACGATGAGGTTCCGTCCGGCGGGCCGATGGGGCGCGAGGCCTGGTGAGCGGGCGCGCCTATGTGCCGGACGCCGGGGATATTGTGTGGTTGATGTTCGACCCGCAGGCCGGCCATGAACAGGCCGTGCACCGGCCGGCGCTGGTGCTGAGCCCGGCACTCTAGAATGGGCGGGCGGGGTTGATGCTGTGCTGCCCGGTGACAACGCGGATCAAGTTGTATCCGTTCGAGGTTCGGTTGGGTGGGG
>CAIWAJ010000216.1:0-6331 GCA_903910565.1 uncultured Rhodospirillales bacterium | reverse complement strand
GCACCGCCTCGTCGATGGCGACGGCCTCCTTCACCATGAACGCGTCCCGCATGGACCACGCGAGATCGGCCGATTCATCGGCCAGCTTTTCCGCCAGCGCCTGGTCATTATCCGTCACCACCACCGTCGCCCAGCCGCCCTCGTCCACGTCGAGCCAGGGCTGCATCGGGCAGGGGGCGATGTGGAGCACATCAGGATCGGCCGCCTCGGCGGCGCGGGCGTGGTCGAACCAGGTTTTCATCGGGCCGGCCGCGGTGAGGAACTGTTCCTGGTGGGTGATGATGCGCAGTTTGCGCCAGGCCATGGTCGGTTTGGTGCCGTCGCGGAGAATGCGCACCAGCATCTGGCCGGCGAGGCGCCCGGTGTCATAGACGTCATGCGGCTGGGTGCGGTGGCCGAGGATCGCGGTGCTCAGCGTCACCATCTGGTGGGTCACGTTGGCGTGGTGGTCGAGCGAGGTGACGATGGGCACGTCCGGCCCCAGCACGGCGCGGCAGATGGCGAGCTGCGCGCCCTCCACGTCATCGACGCCCTCAGCCGAGCAGGCGCCGTGCAGATGCATCGCCAGCGCGTCGAGCGGGCCGGCATTGCGCAGGCCGGTGCCGATGCGCTCCTCGAAGAACAGCCGGGCTTCGGTGCTGATCCGCCCGCCGGCCATCGCCCAGGCGGAGATGATCGGCACCCATTCCACCTCCATGCCCGCGTCCGCCACCGCATCGCAGCAGCCGCCGACCTGGCCGGCGCCTTTCATGCGCTCCAGGATCTCGGGACCCTGGTAGATGCCGAAGGCGGCGAAATTGGCCAGCGTGGTCAGCTCCGGGTTGAAGTCGTTGGTTTCCTGGCCGATGTGAATGATGGCGATGCGCTTCATCCGCTTTTCTCCGCCGTTGGGTTGGATGTTCAAGCGAAGGAAGTGCTTCTTTTTGAAAAAAGAAGCAAAAACTTTTTATCCGTTTGGCGGCGGAGGGGTGGCGGTTTCGGTATATAGTTTCGGCAGTGGAATTATTATGGCGCGGGTTTGCGCTCCGGTCCGAGGGGCGTTCGTCTTCGTCGGTGACGCAACGCGCGGCGGAGCTGGGCCAAAGAGGGCGGCCGGGAGGGAGGCAGCGGGTAGAAGAGCGCCGGGAGATTGCGCGGCGCGGCCGGTTTGGCGGCGCGTGGGCGGCCGGATTGCCGCGCGCGGCGGCGCGGGGGCAGGTCTCCTGTCGGGCCGCGGGGGCGCCGGCGCGGAGGGGCGATGAGAGGGGCGGTGATGATTGGAAGGATGGGGGGCGCGGCGGCGAGGCGCTGCATGAGGGCGGCGAAATCGCGCGCGAGACCCTGCAACTGCGCCCGCACCGCCCGGCCGCCGGGCAGAAGGCCCCAGAGCCATGACGGGCCGCAGACCGCGGCGATCAGCGCGCAGACAAGCTCCGCCAGGCGGACCGCGGGATGCGGCTCGCCGGGGGGAAGCTCGGGGGATGTCGGCACAACGTTCATGATGTTATGTCTAACGGTTTTCGCATCCTCGGTCAAGGATATTTTTCTATAATCTGAATTTTTCTTTCCTGGTCGGCATGGCAGGCACGGCGCCGCCCGATCCAGGGAGGGTAGTCCAACGGCAAGGAAGCGCGCTCTCGCGGATCGAAGGCGATCCCCCTTGCGCCGCGCAAGTGGCGCGGCTGTCGGGCGCAGGGCTGCCGCGCCCGTCGCCGCTCCGCTGCGCGTCAGGGTTCTTTTTGTCTACAAAAAGACCATCCTTACCCTTACTCTGAGCCCCATGACCGAACTCTATATCGACGCCGATGCCTGCCCCGTGCGCGAGGAAGTCTTCACCGTCGCCACACGCCGCAACCTCGTGGTCCACGTCGTCAGCAACGGCTCCCGCCCCATTCGCCCGCCCGGACTGCCCAACGTGCGCATGGTCATCGTCGCCACCGGCGCCGATGTCGCCGATGACTGGATCGCCGAACGTATCACCGCCGCCGATGTCTGCATCACCGCCGATATCCCACTCGCCGCCCGATGCCTCGAAAAAAAGGCCGAAGCCCTGGCCCATAACGGCAAACGCTGGACCCACGACAATATCGGCAACGCC
Source organism: uncultured Rhodospirillales bacterium (assembly GCA_903910565.1). Lineage (GTDB taxonomy): Bacteria > Pseudomonadota > Alphaproteobacteria > Acetobacterales > Acetobacteraceae > CAIYPH01. The sequence goes on along the minus strand of CAIWAJ010000216.1, from coordinate 4,254 downwards.
CTCGCCGGCCGGGAAATCGGCCGATACCTCCGCGAAATCGGCGCGACAACGGGCGGCCCAGCCCCACTCACTAAACAAGATCGCTCCAAATTCCTCTCCGCCCTCGACGCCGCCATCGTCGCGGCGCTGCGCCGGGGGACGGAGTAAGAAAGGCGCGGGGGCGCTGCCCCTTCTCTCATTCTCCACCCTCTTAAACGGCTTGCGGGTCTGGGGGATCATCCCCCAGCGGGGTCCAGGGGCAGCGCCCCTGGCCTTCCTTCCGCCTCTCCAGGCTCAGCCCGCGGCGGCGGTGGCGCGGAGGGTGGCGAGGGTTTGGGCGATTTCGGTGGGGGACCAGGCGAGGGTGGCTTCGCCGACGACGAGTTCGAGGAAGCTTTGGTTGGGCAGTCCGGTGGGGTGGAAGGCGTTGGCGAGCCAGGTTCCGGTATCTTTGGCGTATTGGCTGGCGGCGGCTTCGAGGCGGTTGGGTGCGACGTTGAACAGGATACGGAAGGAGTTGCCGTGGGGCTGTTCGGGGAAGGGGGCGAGGCCGGGCTGGGCGGTGATGGCGGCGGCGATGGCGCGGGCGTGGGCGTAGTAGTCGGGCATGTGGGGGAGGTGGCGGTGCAGCCCATCGAGTGCGGTGATGACGTAGGGGAAGATGGTGGGCATGTCGCCGCCGAGGCGGGTGCGCCAGGGTTTGGCGGCGGCGACGAGGTCTTCCGAGCCGGCGAGCACGCAGCCGCCCATGCCGCCGAGGCCTTTGTAGAAGGAGACGTAGACGCTATCGGCGAGGGCAGCGATTTCGGCGAGGGTTTTGCCGTACCAGGGGGCGCTTTCCCAGATGCGGGCGCCGTCGATATGGAAGGGCACGTTGCGGGCGCGGGCCCAGGCTGAGATGGCGGTGAGGTCTTCCCAGGGTGTGCCGATGAAGCCGGCCTGGCGGATGGGGAGTTCGACGGTGACGGCGCCGAGGGGTTCGGCGAGGCGGGTGAGGTCTTCGGCGGTGAAGGGGGCGTGTTCGACGCCGACGCGCCGGGAGGTGAGGCCGCAGAGGCGGTCGAGCGGGTCTTTTTCGTCGCGGGCGATGTGGCTGCGCGGGTGGAGCGCGATGACGCGGCGGTTGGTGGTTTCGGCGTGGACGAGGAGGGCGGCGAGTTGGGCGGCGACGCCTTTGTGGAAGAAGAGGGCGGCGGGCTTGCCGAGGAGTTCGGCGCTTTCGGCTTCGAGGCGCTGCAGGGCGGGCCCTGCGTTGTAGATGTCGATCTCGTCGTCGAGGTAGGGGGAGGCGAGGAGGCGCTCGGCCCAGCGGCGCTGATCGGTGCGGCCATGGCCGCCGAGGAACCGCCGGCAGGCCCGACGCAGTGTGAGGTCGGGGAAGCCGGTGGTCATGGGGCGTGTCCTTACAGTTTGGCGGTGGTGACGGTGTGCACCGGGCGGGAGAAATAGTCGGCGGTGTAGCCGTAGCCGAAGGCGGCCATCATGGGGCCGCACTCCTTGCGGAAAGTGTAGATCTGCTGGTCGGTCCAGCCAAGCCGGTCGATCTGCATGGCGGTGCCGAACTGCTTGGTGGTGCCGAACTGCTTGGTGGTGACTTCCGGTCGATCGCTGGCCAGCGCCTTGGCGAGCCGGCGGACGGTGGCTTTTTCGAGGCCGAGGAAGTCGCCGACCTCTTCGGCGGTGCGTTCGGGTTCGAGGGCGGCGGCGAGCTGTTCGATCTCTATCGCGGCGGCGCCGAGCAGATCGCGCACCCGGAGCCAGACCTCCATGTTGCGGGCCCAATCCTGGCAGTGCTCGACGAAGGAGATGGTGGGGAATTTCGTCAGGCGGGAGGAGACGTTCTCGAGGCCGCGGCGGCGCATGAAGATGAAGCGCGCATTGGGCCAGAGCTCGTGCATCACTGGCGCGGCCTCGATCATCTCCGGCCGCGGGGTCTTGTCGAGCCATTTGCCGGAGGGAAAGAGCTCCGCCATTGCGGCGATGAAGGTTGCGCGCACGGAATCGGCCAGGTAGCTGGCGGGAATGCGGGAGAGCAGGGTGAAGCGGTTGGGCAGGGCGTCTTCGCCGTTATCCTCGAAATAGGTGTGGATGGTGAGCAGGAAGCGGCGGATCATCCAGAGGAAATGGCCTTCCTCGAAACCGCCATAGGCGGCGGTTTTGAGCAGGCCTTGCGCCATGGCGGAGGTGCCGGAGCGTGCGGCGCCGAGCACGAAGACCGGGGTGGCTTTGGCGTCCTCGGTCGGCAGGGGGAACGTGGTCAGCGGCTTGGGCGGGGGCGGGGGGGGCGGTTCGGCGACGACTGGCGTTTCGCCCTTGGTGCGCTTGAGGCGCATCACCTCGCCATCCCCGGCGGTGGCGAACACCTCGATGAGATCGAGGTCGCGGGGGCTGACCTCGATATCGAACTTGACGGAAAAGCCGTGATCGCCTTTGCCGAAGCCGAGGCGCTGAAGGTCTTCGCGAAATTCGTCGGCTGGCGCGTTGCCGATCAGGAGGTCATCCAGCGAGACGCGGATTTCAACATGGACATCCGTTGCGTCTGGGCAATACGCCCAGCCGCGGACCACGTCAGCATCGATTTGCTCGATAAAGCCTATGATGTTCAAATCCAATCTCCGATAGTTCGGCACGCACACGGACCCGTGTTTGGCCGTGCCGCTCTCCCCTATATCGTCGGCGTGTATATCGCCGCGATCGGAATAGAGGCGATCTATGACAGCTTTACGACGGTTTGACGGTGACAGACAACAACGTTTGCTGTGATCAGAAGCCCGTTACCTCGCGAATTTGTGATCGAAATCGGCGGTAAAGTTATCGTCTGGACCCGCAGTGACGACACAAGCTGGAGCGCCACGTGGGTAGGCGTTGGAGGGTATAGCCTTGCCGACCCGGCGCGATTTCGTCTTTTTCGCTTTCGGCTCTGCGGTAGCGGGCTCCGCCGTGTTGGCGGGTTTGGCCTCGTCGATGTCGGGCTCTGCTGCCGCGTAGGTTTCGAGGTAGCCATCGACCATGACATCGCGCGATGCCGGAGGGCGAATGCCGGCCACGAGGCGGTCCCACAACCCGTCTTCGGAGCAGGCGCGGCGAATGGTGTCGGCGAGCGAGCGTGCATCGCCGACGGCGAACAGCAGCCCATCCTCGTTGTGGCGGATGCGTTCCTTGGGGCCGCCGACGTTGGAGGCGATCACCGGGCGCTGGAACATCCAGGCCTCGGAGATGACGAGGCCGAAGATTTCCCACCAGGTGGAGGGCACCAGGCACCAGTCGATCCGCGCCATGCGCTGGGGCAGTTCGTCGACCTGGTAGGAGCCGTTGAACACCAGGATCTGCTCGGTGAACGGGCGTTCGCGTTCGGCGGCGAGGAAGTCCTCGAATTCCTTGCGGCGGGTCTCGCTGGCGTAGCGGAGGTTGTCGCCGTTGATCTCGACGGTGAAATCCTGGAACCCTTCGGCGCGCAACTGCTCGATGGCGCGCAGGATCACCCAGACGCCCTTGTTGTCGACCATCTGGCCGAAGAAGCCGAAGCGGTTGCGCTTGGCCCGGTCATTGGTGACGGCGACGCCGCCCGAATAGTCGCGCTGGCCGTTGGTAACGTGGTGGATGCTGTCGCGATCGAGGCCCCAGTTGACGTAATGCTCGATCATGAAGCGGCTCGGGCAAGTGTAGAGGTCCGCGGCGGCGAGGTGTTTCTTCATCCACATTTCGCGCATGAAGAATTGCTCGGGCCCTATATTGGGGAAGCATTGGTGGCAGCGCACATGCGAGGCGCGGGTGCATAGCGAATTGTCGGATTTGCGCAGCATGTGCCCGTTGGCTTCGCAGATCGACAGGAATTCGTGGAAGGTGAAGATGATCTTGGCGTTCGGCAGAATCTTGCGCGTGACCGACAGCAGGTTGATGCCGAACAGTAGGAAGTGGTGGAAATGCACCACGTCCGGCTGGATCGTCTGGAGGAATTCGGCGTAGCTCTCGATGAGCTGGAAATTGGCCGCCTTGTTCCAGGCGTAGTCGTAGTCGCGCGCCAGGAAGACGAATTCGTTGGGCCGGTTGTCGAAGCCGGTGATGCGGGCGCCGGATTTGTAGAGCGCGGCGAAGCGCGGCTCGATGGCCGCCAGCAGGAAGGGCTCGACGCCTTCGCGCTCGCGCAATCCTTCGAACAGCTCGTAGCAGATCTGCTGGGCGCCGCCGCGGACGAGTTCGGGGTGGAACAGGCTGAGGAGGAGGACTTTCATGGATCAGATTCCCTCGGCCGCGCCGGTCCGGAAGTACGGGTTG
>CAIWAJ010000215.1:0-7534 GCA_903910565.1 uncultured Rhodospirillales bacterium | reverse complement strand
GCGGGCTTCGAGATCGAGCGGCTGGACTATCTCGACGACAATCTGGTGCCCAAGCGCGCTTTGGTCGCCCATCGCGGCCCCCAAGGCGGCATCGCCTTCTCCGGCCACATGGATACCGTGCCCGATACCGGCTGGAGCGAGGACCCCTGGTCCGGCCGCATCGCCGATGGCTTCCTGCACGGGCTCGGCAGCACCGACATGAAGGGCCCCGTCGCCGCCTGCATCATCGCCGCCCGCTCGCTGCCGGCCGACATCCCCGTCACCCTCCTGCTCACCACCGACGAGGAAACCACCAAAGCCGGCGCCCGCATCATCGCCGCCCGCTCCGACCTCGCCCGCCGCGCCAGGCCCACGGCGATCCTGGTCGCCGAACCCACCCGCATGCGCCCGGTGCGCGGCCATCGTGCCCATATCGCCTTCACCGCGGTCGCCACCGGCATCCAGGCCCACAGCAGCACCGGCAAAGGCCGCAACGCCAACTGGGACCTCGTGGAATTCCTCGCCGAGATGAAGGCGGTCTACCTCCGCCTGCGCACCGACCCCACGCTGCATGACGCCGACTACGACCCGCCGTTCAGCGACTTCAACCTCACCATCGACAATCACGGCGCGGCCGTGAACGTCACCGTCCCGAAATCCACCGTGCGCATCAAATTCCGCTACAGCGCCAAGGTGGACCCCACCCCCGTGCTCGATGCCGTGCGTGGCGCCGCCGCCCGCGCCGGCCTGGCCCTCGCCGAGGCGCGCGAGGGCTTCCCCCCCGAACTCCCCGCCAGCCACCCGCTGATCGCCCTCTGCGCCGCGCAAACCAACCAGGCCCCCCTCACCGCCCCCTACGGCACCGATGCCTCGGAGCTTCAGGCCCTCGCCCCCTGCGTCATCATGGGGCCCGGCGATATCGGCGAGGCGCACACGCCACAGGAGAAGCTCAGGATCGAGGAGCTGGATGCGGCGGTGCCGGTGTTTCGGCGGTTGGCGGAAATCATGGCGAGAAAGTAAGCAAGCACTTCTTTTTTGGAAAAAAGAAGCAAAAAACTTTTATCCGTTTGCTGCGTACCGCTCCCAGCTATCCACATGGCCAAGCCAACGGCATCGAACAGAGCAAAAAGTTTTTTTGGTTCTTTTTGTTCACAAAAAGAACACCCTTCCTCACCTAGCCTGCTGAATCGCCGTCAACACCCACCGCCCGCCAGGCACCCGCAGGAACGTCCAGAACTCCGCCGCCTGGGTCCGCCGCACCGGATCGCCATCGACAACCCGCCCGGCCCGGTCCCGCGTCACGTCGATCATCGAGAAGCGCATCGCAACCGTGGCATATTCCCGCCCGCCCTCCGACCACGCCTCGGACAGGTCGCCCTGATCGAGATGCACATCCGTCACCGTGTTCACCACGCTGCGGCTCTGCTGCTCGGTCAACTGCTCCGCGAAGTAGCTCGCCATTTCCGGCGAGGCCAGCGCCCGCAGCGAGCCGACATCATGCGCCGACCAGGCGGCCTGGATGGCGTGCAGCTCCTCCTCGAACTGGTGGTAGTCGGCCGGCGTGATGGTTACCGGCGGCTGGCCCCCGCCGCCACCGGCCATCATCTCCGGCCCGCCCGTGCGCGCATAGGCGGCGGGCCCGGCGGCCGCGTACTGCGTCCGTCCGGCGAAGAACCGCCAGATCATCCGGCCGATCCACACCACCAGGAAGATCTGGAGCAGGAAGCCGAAGAACCCGGCAAACCCATGCATGCCATGGAACATCCCGCCGCCGAACAACATCCCGCCAATCCCGGCGCCGAGCAGCCCGCCCATCAGGCCAGACATGAACGGCGACCGCCCGCCGAGCGCCGAGCCGAACGGCGCCCCCGCCGGCGACCCGGCGTAGGAAGGCGCCGGCGCCGCCTGTGGCGTCATGCTGCGCTGCATCGGCGCGGCCGAGGTCGCCGTATTGGTCGAGGGCGGCGCGGAATAGGTGCGCGTCCCGCGGCTGCCGGAAGACGTGCCAGCCCCCGCCCGCGCGAACGCATCACCCGGCGCGATGGCCATGGCAAATACCAGCACGGCGGCGGCGATGAAGGCGAAACGGCGAAACATGCTCGGCGATCCCTGTGACTGACGGTGCAGTATATAGTGCGAGCATAGCCCGCTTTGAGGGGGGCCGCATCAGGGCAATCCCCGATGCCCCTCACGGCGCCGGCGCGGCTTTCGCCGGCGGCTTCGCGCCCTTCTTCGCCGGCGGCTTCCCCGCCGCCTTCCCCGCCGCCTTGCCCACAGCCTTCCCCACCGCCTTGCCCGGGGCCGGGCCGAGCGCCCTCACCGCCTCGGCCACCATCGCCTCGCGCGCCATGCCCGGCTGCACCGCCTTGCCGTACATCACCCGCAGCATCCGCTCGTCATCGCGCGACAGCTTCGCCGCGCCCTGCGGGGCGAAGGCACTGGCCGGCAGGTAGGCCCCCGGCCCCAACAGCCCGATCCCGCCACCCAGCGCGCGCAGGACACAGGCCTTGGTCTCCGCCCGCTTGCGCCCGGCATCCGCGCCGATCACCGCGGCCTTCAACACCTGGCGATCCGCGCCGGTCCATACCGGCAGCACCCAGCACGGCGCGGTCTCCACCACCGCGGCGATGAACCCATCCACTGCTGCATCATCATCGAGGAAGGCGTTGCGCAGCATCTCCCTGAGCGGCCCGCGAAACGCCGCCGGCAGGTTCGCGTCGGCGACCAGGAAGACGTTGGGCGGCAGCCGCGCCACCTCCTGCTCGGCCACCACCCGCATCGACAGCCCACTCGGCCGCGCCAGCGCCCTGAGCGCCTCCGCCGCATCGGCGCGATCCTCGGGCCGGCCGAACACAAATAGCCGCAACGGCCCCGCCCAGCGCGAAAACACCAGGCGCGGCGGCACCGCCCATTGCGGGTTGGCGTCGAAGTTGAGCATGGCGAGCTGTTCGGCGATATCCGCCGGCTTCGCGGCCGGCACCGCCGGCGCCGGCTTCTTGGCCACCGGCGCCGCAGCGGCCAGCAGCAGCAGAACCAGGGCGCCGAGCCGCCTCACGCCGCGAGAGAGGCGACGTAGGCGGCGGCGATCCGTTCGCACAGCGCCTGCTCGTCCGCCCCGAACCTGGCGAAGCGCGGGCTGTCGATATCCAGCACCCCGATCACCCGCCCATCCCGGATCAGCGGCACCACGATCTCCGAGTTGGACGCGGAATCACAGGCGATATGGCCGGGAAACGCATGCACATCCGCCACCACCTGCGTCATCGCGCTGGCCGCCGCCGTGCCACAAACCCCCTGCCCGATCGGGATGCGCACACAGGCCGGCTTGCCCTGAAACGGCCCCAACACCAGCGTCTCGCCCTGGCGCAGATAGAACCCGGCCCAGTTGATCTCCGCCATGTGCTGCCAGATCGCCGCCGCGATATTGGCTGCATTGGCAATCGGGTCATGCTCGCCCGTCAGCAGGCCGAGCACGTCGCTCAGCAGGTCGTCATGGCTTACATGCATGGATCAAGAACTCCGTCTGCGCGTGAGGAAAGCAAGAAAGCGCTTCTTTTTGAAAAAAGAAGCAAAAACTTTTCTATCCGTTGGCGCGGCGCGTCCCCGGGGGCGCTCCGAAGCGCACCGCTTCCGTTCCCTCAACTCCCAAACGTCCGCGCCCGCGGCGGCTGCCGCCCGCGCGAACTGACGGCATAGAGCGCCGCCGGCTGCATCGCCTGAGCCAGCTCGTCATAGCTCGCCGGGCGCGGCGGCAGCACGAAGCCGTAGGCGGCGTATTCATGAACCCCAAGCTGGTTGACCGGCGGATACCACACCCGCACCTCCGACCAGTCATTGCCCGCCGAAACGTCGACCACCAGTTGGTCGCGATCGAGCTCGTTGGGCACCCAATTGGCCTGGAACACCTGGATCTGACGCGGCGTCAGTATGCGCGAAACCACCGCGACATGGCCCGACGGCAGGCGGGAGGACCGGCGGAACACCAGCACCGAGCCCACCACCGGCTTGCTCCCCCGCTTGTACTGGCTCCCCGCCCCATCCCACCAGCTCGCCGCCTCGCCATAGAGCGCGATGCCGGAGAGTTCCCGCGCGAAGGGCGCGCAGGTCAGGCCAGGGTGATGGCTCCCCGCCGGCGCCGATGCGGCCACCGGCGTCGGCGCACCGCGGGTCGACCCGCAAGCCGCCAGCGCAAGGGCCAGCAGCAGCGGGGCGATCCGGCGCAATATCATGACCCTCGCGGACATGGCGGGTTTCATACATCAACGTGACGCTGCAAGCATCAGGAAAGATTGGGATCACAAGCAAGAAAGCTGTTCTTTTTTAGAAAAAAAAGAACCAATAAAACTTCTATCCGTTTGGCTCCGCCTCTCCCGGGAGGCCCCGCAGCAAACGAATAAAAGTTTTTTGCTCCTTTTTTTCAAAAAAGGAGCGCTTTCTTCCTTCACCCCTTCCCCAGCAAACTCCCAAACACGTACTCGTTATGCGCCCCCACCGCCGGCCCGGTCCAAGCGATCGCATCCTCCGGCGCCTCCCCATCGAAGCGAATCGCCGGGCCGAAATGCAGCGTGCGGCCGATCAGCGGGTCATCGATCGGCAGCACCGATTTGCGGGCGATCAGATGCGGGTCGGCCGCGGCGTCCGCGATGTCGAACAGGCGGGAGCAGGGAATATCCGCCGCCTCCAGCGCGGCCTCGGCGGCGGCGCCGGTCTGCGTGCGGGTCCAGTCCGCGATGATGCCGTCAAGCTCCACCACATGGGCGCAGCGCTCGAAGTTGTTGGCGAAGCGCGGCCAGTCGGCGATTTCGGGCCGGCCGATCACGCCAGCGAGGCGGCGGAAAATGAGGTCGGAATTGCCGGCGATGCACAGCCATTTGCCATCGGCGCAGGGGTAGGTGTTGGTCGGCGCCGCCGTCGGCAGCCCGGCGCCGGCGGGCTGGCGGATGCGCCCGTCGAGCGCGTATTCCGGCAGCATCCCCTCCATGAGGTTGAGCACGGAATCGACCAAAGTGATGTCGATGATACGCCCCTTGCCGGTCCCGGTGACATCGCGCTCATAGACCGCGGAGAGCAGGCCGATGGCGGCATAGAGCCCGGCGAGATCGTCACTGATCGAAATCCCGCAGCGCGGCGGGGGCAGCTCGGTCAACCCGGCGGGATGGCCGGTGAGGTGGCGGATGCCGCCCATCGCCTCGCCGATCGCGCCAAAGGCGGGTCGGTCGCGATAGGGCCCGTCCTGGCCGAAGCCGGAGATGCGGGCGATCACCAGGCGCGGATTGAGCGCGTGCAACACCTCCGGCCCGAGGCCGAGGCGCTCAAGCTGGCCGGGCCGGAAATTCTCCACCAGCACGTCGGCGCGCGTGGCCAAAGCCAGCGCCTTCTCCCGCTCGCGCTTGAGGTCCACCACCACGGAGAGCTTGTTGCGGCCATGGATGCTGAACCACACGGGGTGGCCGTCCTTGCGGGCGCCCCAGCCGCGCACCGGATCGCCTTCCGGCGGCTCCAGCTTGATCACCTCGGCGCCGAGATCGGCCAGCACCCGGGTGCAGAACGGGGCGGCGATGTAGTGGCCGATTTCCAGCACCTTGAGCCCGGCCAGGGCGCCGCGGCGTTGAATGGGGGCGGTCATGACGGTGAATTCTCCCCGATTGAGCAACGGCACAGAAAATAATACGGCACCGCGGTGAAATCCTACGAAAAAGACAGGCGATCTTAACGATCTGTTGACCACTTCGGGTGCATAACACGTCCCGAGGCCATTGGCTGGCTTCGAGCTCCCTCCTACCCCGCGTCAGAGCCTCTGGCCGACGCGGCACCTTGATGGGCGGCGCGATAACACGCGCCGCCCTTTTTTTGCCCTTCCCGGCCCGCCGCACGTCCTGCACGATGATCCCCGAATGAGCAAGGATCGCGTCATGGACAAGACAATGATGGAAGCCGTCGCCCGCATCGCCGGGCTCGACAAGGCGCTGGCGGACCACCCCGAAGACGTCGCGGCCGCCTTCGCCCAGGCCGGGCTCCATCGCGGCATCATGCGCACGCCGGAAGACCCCGCCGCCGAGCCCTGGCCGCCGATGAAGGCGGGGGACACGCTGTGAGCGAGTTGCACTGGCTGACCGCCTCCGAGGCCGTGCGCGGCTTCGCGGCCAGGCGCTTTTCGCCGGTCGACCTCATGCAGGCGCTCCATGCCCGCATCGACGCGCTGGACCCCGCGCTCAACGTCTTCATCCGCCGCGACGACGAAGCGGCCCTGGCGGCCGCGAAGGCCGCCGAGGCCGAGATCGCCTCCGGGCGGATCCGCGGGCCGCTGCATGGCGTCCCCGTCGGCATCAAGGACATCATCGACGTCGCCGGCCTGCCCACCACCTGCCACTCCCGCGTGCTGCTCGACAACCACGCCCAGGCGGACGCGGCCTGCGTGGCCAAGCTGCGCCAGGCCGGCGCCATCGTGATGGGCAAGCTGTCCACCCATGAATTCGCCATCGGCGGGCCGTCGTTCGACCTCCCCTTTCCCCCCGCGCGCAACCCGTGGAACCGCGATCACCATCCGGGCGGCTCCTCCTCGGGCTCCGGCTCCGGGCTGGCGGCGGGGTTCTTCCCGCTCGCGCTCGGCACCGATACCGGCGGCTCCATCCGCAACCCCGCCTCGGCCTGCGGCATCGTCGGCTTCAAGCCGACCTACGGGCTGGTCTCCCGGCGCGGGGTGTTCCCGCTGGCCTTCTCGCTCGACCATGTCGGCCCGATGACGCGCAGCGTGGCCGACAACGCTCTGCTGCTCGATACGCTGGCGGGCTACGACCCGGCCGACCAGGGCAGCCGCCCCGCCCCCAAGCGCTACTACGCGGCCGGGATCGAACGCGGCGTGCGCGGATTGCGCATCGGCTTCGTCCGCCATTTTCACGAGGCGGATCTGGTGGCCGACCCCGAGGCGGCGGCCGCGCTGGAGACGGTGGCCAAGACCTTGGCGGCGGAGGGGGCCATCGTCACCGACATCACGCTCCCCACTCTCGGCGAGTTCGCCGCCGTCAACCGCATCATCCTCAACAGCGAGGCCTGGTCGATCCACGCGCCCTGGCTGCGCAGCCAGCCCGGCAATTACGGCAAGCTCGGCCGCCAACGCCTGATGGCCGGCGCCTTCCTGCAGGCCGGCGACTATGTGAACGCGCAGCGGCGGCGGGCGCAGATGATCGCGGCGGTGGAGGCCGCACTTCGCGAGGTGGACGTGCTGCTCTGCGCCTCATCGATGGACCCCGCGAGCCGGATCGAGGACGCGCAGACCACGGCGCGGACCTATCCGCGGCAGGCCCGCACCCCCTTCAACGTCACCGGGCATCCCGCCATCGCGATGATGGCGGGTCTGTCCAGCGGCGGGCTCCCGCTCTCCGTGCAGTTCGCCGGGCGCTATTTCGACGAGGCGAGTGTGCTCAGGGTAGCGCGAGCCTGGGAGCGGGCGGCGGGGACGGACCGGCAGCATCCACCGCTTTAAGGCACCCAATTTAACACTTTGCTCAACAATCCCGGCGAGGCTCGACCACTGAATATCCGTGGAGAGCCTGAT
>CAIWAJ010000214.1:0-13902 GCA_903910565.1 uncultured Rhodospirillales bacterium | reverse complement strand
TATGACGCTTGAAACGATCGCACCGCTCGGCGATAATCCCGTCGTCAGCCTGCCCGCAGTGGCAGTCTGAGACCCCCCGGCCAAGCCGCCGGAGAACGCGAAGGAGCCGTAGCTCTTACACCACGTCTGGGGACACGATCTTCGGCTTGGCGACGCTGCTTCGTGCTTCGCAACACTCGCAACAATGATCGCGGCGCTCCGAATTGCATCAACCAACCACACGGGTGCGCCAGTTTGGGCGATTAGACCGGCAACACTTTCGGGAGTTGGGGGCAGTGAACGCCCCTTTCCTTCACTCATGTTTACGCCCCATCGGGGTTGGCGGCCCTCGCCAATGTGTCAACACTGTCCAATGTGTCACCGGGGCACGCCTCACGCCACCGCCCCCCGCAGCCCCGTCACATTGGCACCCGCTACCGGAGCCGGGCGCGCGCAATACTCGGCCCAGTCAGCCATCAGGCGGCGGCGCTTCTCCATCAAATCACCCCGCCGGTATGCAGCCTCCACCTTGTCCCCAACCGTGTGCGCCAGCGCCACTTCCGCCACCTCGGCGGGGAAGCCGGTAGCCTCGGCGGCCCAATCGCGGAAGGTCGAGCGGAACCCGTGTGTTGTCAGATCGTCGCGGCCAAGGCGCCGCAGCGTCATCAGCATCGCCATGCCTGAAAGGGGCTTGCCGGGCTCGCCACCGGGGAACACGGCTCCATCCGGCTTCGCCACCGTGCGCAGCTTCGCCATATCCCGCAGGACGGCTAGCGCGGGCTCAGAGAGGGGGATGCGATGCTCCCGGCCACCTTTCATCCGTCCGGCCGGAACCGTCCACAAGGCGGCCTCCATGTCGATTTCTGCCCAGGTCGCGCCCAACACCTCGCCCGTCCGGGCAGCCGTCAAAATGGCAAATTCGAGGGCGCGGGCGCCAATGCCGGGGCGGGTGCGCAGTTTCACCATGAACGCGCCAATCTCCCCCCAAGGCAACGCGGCGTGATGCTCCACTTTCGCCACCTTGGCGCGGGAGGGCAGGGTTAGGGCTAGGTGCCCCTTCCATGCGGCCGGGTTCTCCCCGCTGCGCCAACCGTGCGCCTTGCCGTAGTCGAGCACGGCCTCGATGCGGCCCCGCACCCGTGAAGCCGTCTCGGGCTTTGTCGCCCATATCGGTTCCAGCGCGGCCAGGACGTGCGCGGTGCTCACCTCGGCCACCGGCACCGCGCCAAAATGCGGGTCGGCATAGGTTTCGAGTGTCGCGCGCCATTGGAGCGAATGTTTGTAATTCCGCCACCCGGCTTCGTGCGCCTCGATGTAGCGGCGGGCGGCATCGCTAAACGTCACCCGGCTTGCGGCCTCGGTTTGCGCCTTAGCCTTCTCTGCGGCTTCCACGGCCTCGCGATGGTTTAGGGGATCGGTCCCCTCTTTATGGAGCCTGCGCAGCGTCTCGGCCTTGTCGCGGGCATCTTTGAGCGCAACGCCACCCTTGCCGGCGGCGCCTAGCCCCATCTCCCGCATCTTGCCGCCCCGGACGTATCGGAACACCCATCCGCGCCAACCGGAGGGCTTCACCAGCAAATAAAGCCCTCCACCGTCGCCATATCGGCCCGGCGCGGCCTTATCCACTTGGGCGGCGGTAACTCCGGCGGCACGCTTGGGCATGGTGTCCCCTCTTCCTTGCGAATAGGGGAATAGGGGACCAAAAAACCTTCCCCGCTTCCTTCCCCTATTGTAGTGGCCGAACGGGCGCGGGTGCAAGCGGCAAGATACGGACGCATGAGCGCCGTATTTGACAGTTTACAGGGGATTTTCAGAGGGTTTCCGGCGGGGTGCGGCCGGGCACGAATAGAGGATTGGCGGAGGGGATGGGATTCGAACCCACGGTACACCTTTACAGTGTACAACGGTTTAGCAAACCGCCGCCTTCAGCCGCTCGGCCACCCCTCCGCCGGGAGAGACACGACGTTTGCAAGGCTGCTTCTAGGGGCTCGGCATCGCTCCGTCAAATGATCCCCGCCGGTCAGCCCAAAGCGACCTCGAAGCCCCGCTTCGTGGCCGGGCGGGCCATCATTGTCTCGTACCAGCGCTTGACGTTGGGGAAGTCGCCGAGGTCCACTTGGTGGCGTTGATGGCGCCACGCCCAGCCCAGGATGGCGAAGTCGGCGATCGAGATGTCGCCGGCGAAGAACTCCACGTCGGCCAGGCGGCGGTCAGCCACGCCGTAGAGGCGGCGGGTTTCCTTCATGTAGCGCGCCAGGCCGTAGCGGCGATCCGCCTCGTTTTCCAGCGCGATGAAATGATGCACCTGCCCGGGCATCGGGCCGAAGCCGGCCATCTGCCACATCAGCCACTCCAGCACCGGCACCTGGGCGCGGACGTCGGAGGGCCAGAATTTGCCGGTCTTCTGGCCGAGATAGATCAGGATGGCGCCCGACTCGAAAATGCTGATCGGCTGGCCCCCCGGCCCGTCGGGGTCGACGATGGCGGGGATCTTGTTGTTCGGGCTGATTTTCAGGAAATCCGGCGCGAACTGCTCAGCCTTGGAGTTGTTCACGGGGTACACGGTGTAGGGCAGGCTCATCTCCTCCAATGCGGCACTGATTTTGCGGCCGTTGGGGGTGTTCCAGGTATAGAGTTCGATGCTCATGGGGTGCTCCGGGGGCAGGTGGCAGGAGTATTGGCCAGCCCAGGCGCGCCGGCAAATCCCGCCGCCCTTCCCAAGCGGCCCGGCGGGCGACACAGTTGCCGCGCGACAACCGGAGCCCGCGCCATGGCCGACCCCATCCTGTTCCTCTCCATCACCGAGGTGAACGCCCTGTTTCGCCGCGGCGAGCTGACCCCCGGCATCCTGGTCGAGCGCCATATCGCCCGCATCGCCGAGGTCGAGCCTCGCCTCGCCGCATTCCAGATCGTTGATGCGGAGGGCGCCCGCGCGATGGCGGCGGCGGCGGATGCCCGCTGGCGGGCGGGCGCACCACTCTCGCCGCTGGATGGCGTGCCGATGACCATCAAGGACAATGTCGACGTTGCGGGCCACCCGACTCGCAATGGCTCGCTGCTCTCCTCCGAAGCGCCGGCGGCGGAGGATGCGCCGGTGGTGGCGCGTCTGCGCGAGGCCGGCGCGGTGTTCCTCGGCAAGACGACCACGCCGGAGTTCGGCTGGAAGGGCATCACCGACAGCCGCCTGCGCGGCGCCCGCACGCGCAACCCCTGGGACACCGGCCGTTCCCCCGGCGGTTCCTCCGGCGGCGCCGCTGCCGCTCTTGCGGCGGGGGTGGGCACCATCGCCTTTGGCAATGATGGCGGCGGCTCGATCCGCATCCCCGCCGCTTTCTCGGGCGTGTTCGGCATCAAGCCGAATTTCGGCCGGGTGCCGCATTCGCCGCTTGAAGGCTTCTTCGCCACCGTCGTCTCCGGTGGCCCGCTCACCCGCTCGGTGGAAGATGCCGCCATCGCGCTCGCCATCATGGCGCGCCCCGATGATCGCGACTGGTACGCGCTGCCGCCACCCGCCGAGGGCTGGCTCGATGGCCTCACGCCGCGCATGGCCGGCCTCAGGATCGCCTATGCGCCGCATCTCGGCGGCGCCGCGCCGGATGCCGAGGTGCGCGCGGTGGTGGAGGCGGCACTCGGCCGCATGTCGGCCGGCGGCGCGGCGATCGAGGAGACCGGCCCGCTCATCATGCGGCTACGCCCGGCCTTCGAGGCCTTCTGGGAGGCGAGTTTCGGCATGCGCCTCAACACCTATCCGCGCGAACAATGGGACCTCATCGACCCCGGCTACGTCGCGGTGGCCGAGCGCGGGCTCGACATGCCGGTCGAACCGGTGCTCGCTGGCGAGAAGGAGCGTGCCCGCCTGCACCGCGAGCTCGCCGCCGCCTTCCGCCAGTATGACCTGCTGGTGACGCCCACCACCCCGCATGTCGCGCCCTCCATCGAGGCGGAATACAACACCCAGGGCTATGACCGCTGGCACGATGGCGTGCCCTACACCCTGCCCTTCAACCTCACCGGACATCCCGCGGCGTCCATCCCATGCGGCCTCACCGCGGAGGGGTTGCCGGTCGGGCTCCAGGTGGTCGGGCCGAAATACGCCGAGCGCGCGGTGCTCGAGGCCTGCCTGGCCATCGAGCGGCTGCTGGGCTTCAACGCCCTGCGTGAGGCCAAGATGGCGGCGTTCTGACACCATCGGGGAAACCCGCGCGGGCGCGCACCTCGGCGGGTGTGACGCCGCCCGCGCGCAGGTCCCGCAAGGTCGCCGCCTGGTCGCGCTTGGCCAGCCGCTTCCCGTCGGGGCCGAGCAGCAAGGGGTGATGCGCATACTCCGGCTCCGTCCAGCCAAACAATGCCTGGAGCAGGCGCTGCACGTCGGTCGCCGGCTTGAGGTCCATCCCGCGGGTCACCAGCGTGACGCCTTGCAGCGCGTCGTCATGCGTCACGCAGAGATGGTAGCTCGCCGGCGCGTCCTTCCGCGCGAGGATGACGTCGCCGAAGCGTGCGGGGTCACAGCGCAACCGGCCCTCGCCTGCCTCATGGAAGGAGAGCGGTCCGGCCGCAGCGCAGGCTGCCGCCATGTCGAGGCGCAGCGCATGCGGGGTTCCCGCTGCCAGCAGGGTCGCGCGCCGGGAGGGCGTGAGGCGGCGGCAAATGCCAGGATAGAGCGGGACCCCATCCGGCCCGTGCGGGGCGTGCGCCGAGCCGGCGGCCTCGCGGGCAATGTCGGCGCGGGTGCAGAAGCACGGATACAGCAGCCCGCGGTCGGCCAGGCGATCGAGCGCGGCGCGATACGCCGGCAGATGCTCCGACTGCACGCGGATCTCCGCGTCCCAGTCCAGCCCGAGCCAGTCGAGGTCCTCCGCGATGGCGGCCGCGAATTCCGGCCGGCAGCGTCCGGGGTCGATATCCTCCAGTCGCAACAGGAACCGTCCCCCCGCCGCCCACGCGATCGACCACGCGAACAAGGCGGCATGGGCGTGGCCGAGATGCAGCAGCCCGGTCGGGCTCGGCGCGAAGCGGGTGGTCGTCATCCCCCGAGACTAGCGGCAGATGACCCATTGATGAATCCCCTCCGCGTCGTCTTGCGGCGCGAGGGGGGCTTTGCGATAGTCACGTCAGGTTCACGGTGACGCTCGCTCTCTGACGGGTCGGCTTGATGACGGACCCCGATGCAGCGCGCGCCGCCCGACAAGGAGCGGCTCTTGCCCGACGGCGGACACCACTTCCCGGCCCTGGTCCTGAACGCCGACTTCAGGCCGCTCTCCTATTTTCCGCTCTCCGTGTGGTCCTGGCAGGACGCGGTGAAGGCGGTGTTCCTCGATCGCGTCTCGGTGCTCAACGAATACGAGCACGAGGTGCGCTCGCCCAGCATGTCGATGCGGCTGCCCAGCGTGATCGCGCTGAAGGACTACATCCCGACGGCGCGCCGCCCGGCCTTCACCCGCTTCAACGTCTTCCTGCGCGATGCCTTCTCCTGCCAGTATTGCGGCCATCGCCAGCCCGCGCCGGACCTCACGTTCGACCATGTCATCCCCCGCTGCCGCGGCGGGCGCACCACCTGGGAGAACGTCGTCACCGCCTGCGGCGCCTGCAACCTCGCCAAGGGCAGCCGGCTGCCGCGCGAGTGCCACATGTTCCCGCGCATGACGCCGCGCCAGCCCTCCACCTGGGAGTTGCAGGAGAACGGCCGCGCCTTCCCGCCGAACTACCTGCACCAGAGCTGGCGCGACTACCTCTACTGGGACAGCGAGCTCGAAAGCTGAACCCCTTCACCGGACACACGCCATGGCCCAACTTCTTGCACGCCGTGCGGCCCTGGCCGGACTCGGCGCGCTGATGGTCGGCAGTATCCGGGCGGAAGACGGCGCCGAGGCCCGCGCCGTCACCTGGCTCGCCGGCTGGGACAGCCACGACATTCATCGCACCGCCACCGCCGGAGACCGTCAGGGCGCCGACTGGCTCACCGCCGAGGCGCGCGCCCTTGGCGCAACCGTCGACATCGAGTCCTTCCCGCTCGACCGGTTGGACCCCGTGGCCGCCTTCGTCGAACTCGAAGGCACGCGCTATCCGGGCGTCGCGATGTTCGACGCGCCAGATACCCGCGACGGCCGCGTCCACGCGCTGGCCAACGAGATCGGCAAGGGCGAGGGGCTGATCGGCCTCGGCGTCACCTCGCCCTTGCAGGTCTACTCGCCCGACTTCCAGCGGATGCGCCGCGAAACCCCGCACTGGGCGCTGGTGCTGGTCACCGAGGGCGGCGCGCCGGGGCTGGCGCTGCTCAATGCCGAGAGCTTCACCCGGCCCTACGGCCCGGCCATCCTCCAGGTGCCGAGTGAGCTGAAATCGCTGCTGTTCGGCGCCATCGCGCGCGGCGCCGCCCTGCGCGTGGTCACCCGCAGCACCCGCACGCGCACCACCGCGCCCAACGTGGTTGTCACCCTCAAGGGGCGCGACGCCACCCGCCCGCCGCTGGTGGTGATGACCCCGCGGTCCTCCTGGTTCGTCTCCACCGCCGAGCGCGGCGGTGGGCTGGTGTGCTGGCTCGAATGCCTGCGCGCGCTCGCCGGCCGCCAGCCCGGCCGCGACGTGGTGTTCACCGCCAATTCCGGCCATGAGCTCGGCCATATCGGGCTCGATGCCTTCCTCGATCGCCGGCCCGGCTGGCTCACCGGCGCGGAGTTCGTGCATTTCGGCGCCAATATCGGTGCCGCTGGCGGCGCGCTGTCGGTGGTCTCCGGCCACGACGATCTGCGCGCCCGCATGTCCGCCGCGCTCACCGCGGCCGGACTCAAGCACGCCACCAGCGCGGCGATGCCGAACGGCGAAACCCGCGATATCCACCGCGCCGGCGGCCGCTACATCACCCTGGTCGGCGGCAACGCGCTGTTCCATTTGCCGCAGGACCGCCTGCCCCACGCCGTCGCGCCGGACGCAGTGGTGCGCGCGGCGGCGGCGGCGGCGCGGGTCGTCAGCGATCTCGCGGCCTGACCTGCCCAATTCCGGCCCGCTTCTGTATACCGGCTCCACCGCGGCACACCGCGGACCCACTGGAGCCCATCGATGCTGCGGACCCTCAAGCGCCTGTTCGTCCCCCCCCTGCGCCACCTCACCCGGCCGAGCCGGCCGCCCTTCGCCGCGCCGCCCGAGCTGTCGCTCGATGAGCGGGTCGACCTCGCGACGCTGTGCCGGGATTGCGACGACCTGCCGAAGGTGGCGGGCGCCGGCGAGGTGATCACCGATGCCGACGGCGCGCGGGTGCAGGTGATGCACAACGGGCTCAGGATGCTCGCCGACGGATATTGCGGCGGCTGGATGACCGAGCTGATCCGGCGCTGCCAGGGCCATCATGAACCCCAGGAGGAGCGGGTGTTCCACGAGGTGCTGGCGCGCATGCCCGCCAATGCGACGATGATCGAGCTCGGCGCCTGGTGGAGCTTCTACACGCTGTGCTTCCTCCAGAACCATCCCGCCCGCCAGGCGGTCGCGCTGGAGCCCGACCCCGAACGCCGGGCGCTTGGCGAGCAGAACGCCGCGCGCAACGCCATGGCGCCGCGCTTCGTCGACGGCTTCATCGGCGCCACCTCGCTCCCCTCGGCGCGCTTTCGCCTCGATTCCGGCCATGATGTCGCCATCCCCCGCCGCAGCGTGCCCGACCTCCTCGCACAATCCGGCTTCGACGTGCTGGACCTGCTGCACTGCGACGCGCAGGGCGCCGAATATGACGTGCTGACCAGCTGCGCCGAACTCCTTCAGTCCGGCCGCATCCGCACCGTGATCGTTTCCACCCATCACCACTCCATCACCGGCGATCCGCTGACCCATCAGCGCTGCATGGCGGTGATCGAGCGCTGCGGCGGCGCCATCTTCGCCGAGCACGACGTGCAGGAAAGCTACTCGGGCGATGGCCTGATCGCCGCCCGCTTCGGGCCGGATCAGGCGGCCTGGCCGACCATTCCCCTGTCGCTCAACCGCTACTCGACGAGCCTGTTCCGCAACCCGCTGTTCGACCTTGCCGAGACGATGTGACCGCGGAAACCCCTGCGATCCATGCCCTGGTATGTGGGTCCGGTAATAACGCGTAAACCGCCGTGACTCACGGCCGGCATTGCTTGACGCCGCGGTGAAGAGGGACAGAGGGTAGCACCGAAGACGGAGCGATTGCGTCCCGGTGGCAAATCTCGAATACAGCCCGGCCCTTGGCGGCTTCGTGCCCTTTGGTACCCTAGCCACCGCAACCTCGACGGTCACCGTCGCGGCCGGCGATGCCCTGTTCGTGCGCACCACCGGCACACTCGTGCTGCCGACCGGGCTCCCCGCGGCGAGCCTCACCATCGGCGGCCTGAACGGCACGTCCCCCGTCGTCATCCTGCCGGAAGGGGCAACATTCGCGGCGCCGGTCACGGTCGCGTCCGGCGGGCAGCTG
Source organism: uncultured Rhodospirillales bacterium (assembly GCA_903910565.1). Lineage (GTDB taxonomy): Bacteria > Pseudomonadota > Alphaproteobacteria > Acetobacterales > Acetobacteraceae > CAIYPH01. Next base: position 5,504 of record CAIWAJ010000214.1, on the reverse strand, counting down.
CAACTCGGCCAGAACATCGCCCACCCCAACGCGGCCAACCCCGCCCTGCTCCCGGGCGGCCTCACGGTCGCGAGCGGCGGGCAGGTCCTGGTGGTCGATGGCGCGCTCGGCGGCTCCATCACGCCGGCCGGCACCATCGAAGTGCGCAACAACGCGACCCTGCTGCCCGCGGCGACGCTCGTCCTGCCGTCGCTGGCGCCGCCGCTGCCGATCCGGGTTGACGCCACCGGGACGCTCACCGAGCAGGGCGCGACCAGCACGGCAACGCTGGTCGCGCTGCTGACCAATCAGGACGCGAGCGGCAATCCGCTGTTCAACGGCCAACTCACCTTCAGCGGCACCCTCGACAACACCGGCGCCGTACTGCCGCTGGCAAGCCTCGGCGCGCTCACCCTGAGCGGCGCCACGGTGGTCGGCGGCACCATCACCGGCGGCGTATCGCTGGCCGGCTGCGTGTTCGACGGCGTCTCCATCGCCGGCACGCTGACCACGGCGACGGGCAAGCAGAACACCCTCAAGGGCAGCGTCGGCGGATCAGGCACTCTCGCGGTCGATGGCACCCTGACCTTGACGGGCGCGGTGACGCTCGATCCTGCGACGCTGGTGCTGGGCGCCAACGCGCAGGTCGTCTCCAATGGCCGCGTCGATCTCGCCATCGGCACCGCCGGCGAAGTGCTGTTCACCGGCCCCGCCGCGGTCTCCCTCGCCACCGGCTCGACAGCCGGGATCGCCGGCACGCTCGATCTCGGCGCCAACGCCTCCCCCACCACCATCAGCTGGTCCAGCCCCGCCGGCGCGCTGGCAACCGCGGCCAGCGGCGTCGTTCACGTCGGTGCCGCCACCAGCTTCGTGGTCGACACCGCCTTCTCCTCCCACGGCACGATCACGCTCGACGGCGGCACGCTCGACGTCCTGCAAAGCGCCACCCTCGGCACCGTGAGCTTCACCTCCACCGGCGCCGCCCTGGTCCTCGGCCAGGCCGGTGACAGCGGCTCGCTGCTCGATTTCGCCGATGGATCGACCGTGCTGTTCACCGGCGCCGCCGATATCGGCGCCTCGGCCGTGCTGCATGACGGCACGCTCGACATCTTCGCCTCAACCGGCACCCTCGACGGCAGTTTCGCGCTTATCCGCACCGATGGCGGCGTCTACCGCGAATTCGACTTCACCCTCGGCATTTCCGGGCTCGACCTCGCCCTCACCACCAACGGCATCGCCATCACCGCCTGCTATGCCGAAGGCACGCAGCTCGCGACGCCGGATGGCCCGCGCCGGATCGAGACGCTTCGCGCGGGGGACAGGCTGTGCACCGCCGCTGGCGGCTGCCGCGACGTGGCCTGGCTCGGCTGGCGCGGCCTCAGCCCGGCCCGTCATCCTCGGCCCTGGGACGTGAACCCCGTTCGCGTCGTCAAGCACGCCTTCGGCCCCGGCCTCCCGCTGCGGGACCTGGTACTGTCACCCGATCACGCGCTGTTCGTCGAGGGCGTGCTCATTCCCGTCCGCTATTTGTGCAATGGCCTCACGGTGCGGCAGGAGGCATGGGAGCGTGTCACCTACTGGCACGTCGAGCTTGACCAGCATGACGTGCTGCTCGCCGAAAGCCTCCCGGCCGAGAGCTTTCTGGACACCGGCAATCGCGCCGCCTTCGAGAATGGCGACGCGCCGCTGGCCGCCCATCCCGAATTCGCCCGCGAGGCCTGGCATCAAGCCGGATGCGCGCCGCTCGTCACCGCGGGGGAGACGGTGGCGGTGGTCCGCGCCGCCCTGCTGATGCAGGCCGGCGCGCTCGGCCATCACCTCACCGCCGATGCCGGCGCCCGGATCATCGCCAATGCGGCCGGGTCGCGGCTGACCAGCCGGACCTTCATTCCCGCCGAGGTCATACCCGGCAGCGACGACCACCGCCGCCTCGGCGTTGCCGTCACCGCGATCCGCATGGCTGGCGAGCTGGTCGCGCTCGACGACCCCCGCCTCGGCGCCGGCTGGCACCCCCCCGAGCCCGGGCTGCGCTGGACCGCGGGGGACGCCGAGATCCTCGGCAGCGACGTCACCATCGAGACGCTCGCTGCCGGCGCGGTCTATTGGCCGGAGGACGGCCCCGCCGCGGCCGATTGGTGGTTGCGTGCCGCGCAGGGCTGAGCACGGCGGCGGCAAATGAGAGACAGGAAGCGCTTCTTTTTTGAAAAAAAGAAGCAAAAAATTTTTATTCCATTGATGAGTACCGCACCCGACGATCCGCGGGGAGTGCGCCAGCGGCATGGATGGATCGCAAAGTTCTTTTTGTTCACTAAAACCACTGCTGCCCCCCGCATGCCGCCATCCGCACTCATCCGTGGTATCAGGGCGGGTGCCACCGCCGACCCGGATTCGCCCATTCAATGTCCCTGAATTTCACCGTCGCCACCTCGGATGACCTGATCAACGACATCACCACCATCGATGTCGGCGGGGCGCTCGCCGCGCCGGGCCAGGCCTACACGATCACGCTGGCCAGTGACCTCGTGCTCACGAGGAACATCACGCCGATCAATCTCGCCCCCGGCGCGCAGCTATCCATCCTCGGCGCCGGGCATACCATCGACGGCAACGGCGCATACGGCGGCTGGTTCCTGTACTCCGGCACCTTGTCTCTCCAGGCGATGACGGTGACCCACGCGATCGCGCGCGGCGGCACCGGCGGGCAGGGGCTCGGCCTCTACGGCGAAGGCGGCGGCGGCGGCGCCGGGCTCGGCGGCGCCCTGTTCGTGGCGGCCGGCGGCACCGCGACGCTCGGCGGGGTCTCGCTGCTGAGCAACCAGGCGATCGGCGGCGATGGCGGCGCCTATGCGCTCACTAACAATGGTCAGGCGAGCGGCGGCGGTGGCGGCTTGTCGGGCGGCACTGGGGCCGACGGCGTCGCGGGCGCTCAGATCGGTGGCGGCTACGTCGATGGCGGCGGCGGTGGCGCCCATGGCGGCGCCGCCGGCCAACCCGGCGGATTTGGCGGTGGCGGTGGCGGCACGTCCCACAGCAGCGGGATCGGCGGCGCCGGTGGGTTCGGCGGCGGTGGCGGCGGCGGCTCCTTTCCGTATGGCTTCGGTGGGGCTGGCGGGTTCGGCGGTGGTGGCGGCGGCGGCGGCTATGGTGGGCCCGGCGGCTATGGCGCCGCCGCCGGCGGCTACACCACCGGCGGCGGCGGGCTTGGCGCGGGTGGCGCCATATTCGTCCAGCAAGGCGGCTCTCTCATCCTCGGCAGCGGGCAAATTGCCGGCAACATCGTCACTGGCGGCGGTCCGGCCGGCTACACCCAGGGCGCGGCCTTGGGTGCCGGGTTGTTTCTCCAATCCGGCGCCCGGATCGCGCCCGGCGCCACGCTCACCCTGGCCGACGGCGTCGCCGGCCCCGGCACGATCGATCTCGGCCAGGGTGCCATCCTGCTGCCAGGCCTGGCCGGCGCCACCACCAGCTACAGCCCGGCCACTCACCTCTTCACCGCGACCGGCGGCACCCTCTCCGCCCGCTTCACCCTGGCCGCCGCGCCGGTGGCGATGGTCGACGGGCCCGATCTGCTCGTTGCCGCCGCCTGCTACGCCGAGGGAACCCGCATCGCTACCGAGGCCGGCGAGCGCCCGATCGAGACGATCCGGCCCGGCCAGCGTGTGCGCTCCGCCTTCGGCGGCCTGGTGGAGGTGATCTGGGTCGGGCGCCGCCGCGTGCACCCCGCGCGGCACCGCCGGCCGTGGGATGTCGCCCCCATCCGGCTGCGCGCGGGCGCCATCGCCGGCGGCGTACCGTCGCGGGACCTCGTGCTGTCCCCGGACCATGCGATCCGCGTCGGGGATGCGCTGATCCCCGTGCGCTATCTGGTGAACGGCGCCACCGTCGTGCAGCAAATGCGCGAGACGCTGGTCTACTGGCACATCGAAACCGCGCAGCACGATTGCGTCCTGGCCGAAGGCCTCGCCGCCGAAACCTACCTCGACACCGGCAATCGCGCGGCCTTCGAGGGCCACGGCCCGGCGGTCGCGCTGCACCCAGCCTTCGCCAGGGCGGCCTGGGAGGCGGCGGGATGTCTGGAACTGCTGGTCGATGGCGCGCAACGGGCCGCGGCCCATGCCGCGTTGCGGGCGCGCGCTCTTCAGCTTGGCTACGTCGTAACCCAGGATCCCGCCCTCCGGCTGCAACGGGACTCGCGCGGCGTGCGCCTGCTCAGCCGCGCCTGCGTGCCGGCCGAGCATGACGCCGGCTCGCCGGACCATCGCCCGCTCGGCGTCGCGGTCGCGGCCCTCACGCTCGATGGCAGGAATCTGCCGCTCGTTGACCCGCGTCTCGCCGGCGGATGGCACACCGCGGAACCGGGCTGGCGCTGGACGACGGGCGATGCTCTGGTGCTCACGCCGCCCGGTGCGCGACTGGAGGTGCGCCTCGCGCCTATCTGCGCCAGCTACTGGGTCGATCCGACTAGGGAACAAGAAAAGCCCAAAGTCGCATTTCCGATGAATGTAGCCCCCACCACTCTTGAAAATCGGTGACAAGGCGAGGCTAATCCCGAATAAGTGAAACCCGCGGCGGGAACCATGATCAGGTTGCGCCGGGTGCCGTACGAATCGAACGGAACAGCGAGCGAGCTGGGGGACGAAGCACGATGTCTGGAACGACTTTCTCAGTGGGCTCGGCAGCCCAGCTAAACTCCGATATCGATCTCCTTGCCGGCAGCACGCTTGCCAACACCATCAACCTCACCGGCGCGATCTCGCTCTCGGCCGATCTCGAAGGCGTCGATCTCGGCGCCGGCGGCAGCCTGGTCATCAATGGCGGCGGCTTCTCGATCGACGGCGGTGGCACGAGGCGCGGCTTCCTGGTGTTCTCCGGTAGCGTCGTCTTCAACAATGTCACGATCCAGAACACCACCGCCAAGGGTGGCGCGGGCGCGCCTGGGTCCTATGCGGGGGGCGGCGGCGCCGGTCTCGGCGGCGGCCTGTTCGTGGCCGGGCTCAACGTGGTCAACGGGGTGACGCTGACCACCGGTGCCTCGGTGACCCTCAACAACGTCAACTTCACCAACACCCAGGCGATCGGCGGCGCCGGCGGCCGGGCCGTGAGCAGCGGCGGCTATGGCGGTGGCGGTGGCATGGGCGGCGCCGGCGGCGGCACCACCTACACGCCGGACGTCAGCGGCTTCGGCGGCACCTCGTCGCCCTGGCTGCCCGGCGGCGGCGGCGGAATCGGCAGCACGGCCTTCGGTGGTGCCTATCAACAGGCCGGCGGCGCCGGCATCATGCCCGGCGAACCCAGCGGCGGCGCCGGCAGCCCGGCGCTCGGCTCCTATGCCGGCGGCGGCAAGGGCGGCGGCGGCGGCAATGGCCCGTTCCCCGGGGTCGGCGGCGGCGGTGGCGTGGGCGCCTACATCTCGGCCAGCGGCCTTGGCATGGGCGGCTTCGGCGGCGGCGGCGGCGGCAACGGGTCGAATGGGCCCGCCAGCGCCAACGGCGTGGGTGGCCCGGGCGGCAACGGCGGCTTCGGCG
>CAIWAJ010000213.1:0-8276 GCA_903910565.1 uncultured Rhodospirillales bacterium | reverse complement strand
GGGCGCGGGTTTCGGGTGTCCACATGGCAGGTCTCGCTGTTAGGTGCGAGGCATCGACTCACACATCAATCGAGCCGGGCAAGAGAATTCAAATGATTCGAAAACCTTCCGGACGGACACTTAAACACCGGCTTGCGCTTCTGCAGAAACGCCGCCCGCGCCTCCTTGCCGTCCTCGCTGGAAAACGCGCGGTGGATGTTGGCGACCTCGTAGCGCAATTGCAGCTCCATATCGGTGCCGGCCATCGCCGAGACCATGCCGCGCTTCAGGAGCCGCAGCGTGATCGGCGACCAGGCGCAGAGTTCCTGGCAGTAGGCGGCGAGGCGGGTTTTCACCTGGTCGTCCTCGACCATTTCGCCGGCCATGCCGATCGCCACCGCTTCCTCGCCCATCACGGTGCGGTTTTCCATCATGAAGCGGATGGCTTTCTCGTAGCCCATCACCTGCGGCAGCGTGATGGTGAGCCCGGCATCCGGCGAGCCGCCGATGCGGGTATAGCCGGCCATCAGCCGGGCCGAGCGGCCGACAATGCGGGCATCGGCGGCCATGGCGAGGCCGAGCCCGGCGCCGACGGCGACGCCGTTCACCCCGGCGATCACCGGCTTGTCGCAGCGCTTGCGGATGGCGAGCACGATCTGGCCGACCCAGCCGACATCGTCGAGCTGGGCGGCCATCGGCGAGAGCGGGGTGTAGCGGGGGCCGGGAGTGAGATCGAGCCCGGCGCAGAAACTGTCGCCGCTGCCGGTGAGCGCGACGACCCAGACGTTGTCGTCTTTCGCGGCTTCGTCGATCGCTTCAACGATGCCCCAGGAGAGCTCGCCGCTGAGGGCGTTCTTCTTCTCCGGGCGGTTCAGCGTGATGGTGCGGACGTGGCCGTCATCGATCACCGATATGATATCGCTCATTGGGGTCTCCTCGCGTGTTCTTGCCGGCATCATGCAACGTCCTGCGTGGCTTGTCGCCATGCGCCGTGCCGGAATAGGCTGGCGGCATGAGCGAACATCACATCGACGAAGCGACGATCGCGGCCGCGGAGCGGCTGCTCGGCATTACGTTCACCCAATCCGAGCGTGCCCAGATGGGCGATAATCTCGGTCAGCAGATCGCATTCGCCCAGGCGAGCCGGGCGGTCCGGCTGCCGAATGCGAGCCCGCCGGCGAGCCTGTTCGAGCCGCGGCTGCCGGGCTTCCGCATGCCGGCGCAGGCGGCGATGAACGTGCCGCTGGCCGCCCCGCCGTTGCCGGGGGATGATGCCGACATCGCCTTCGCCCCGGTGCGCCATCTCGCCGCCTGGATCGCGGCACGGCAGTTGAGTTCGGTGCGGCTGACCAGCATCTACCTGGAGCGCATCGGCCGCATTGGGCCGGCGGTGAATGCCTATGCCACCGTGACCGCCGATCTCGCGCTGTCGCAGGCGGCCAAGGCGGATGCGCTGCTGGCGGAAGGCACCTGGCTCGGCCCGCTGCACGGCATCCCCTATGCCGCGAAGGATATCATCGACACCGCTGGCATCACCACCGGCTGGGGCGCCGAACCCTACGCGCACCGGGTGCCGGAGGCGGATGCCACCATCATCAGCCGGCTGACGGCCGCCGGCGCCGTGCTGCTCGGCAAGGCCGCGGTGGGTGCGCTGGCGTTCGGCGACATCTGGTATGGCGGACGCACCCGCAACCCCTGGAACACCGAGGAAGGCTCGCGCGGCTCGAGCGCCGGTTCGGCCTCGGCGACCGCCGCGGGCCTGGCGGCCTTCGCCATCGGCTCGGAGACGCTCGGCTCCATCCTCGCCCCCTCCGCCCGCTGCGGTACCGCCGGCCTGCGCCCGACCTTCGGCCGCGTGTCCCGCGCCGGCGCCATGGCGCTGTGCTGGTCGCTCGACAAGCTCGGCCCGATCGCCCGCGAGGTCGCTGACATCGCCCTCGTGCTCTCCGCCATCAACGGGTTCGACCAGGCCGACGAAGGCAGCATCGACGCCCCCTTCGGCTGGGATGCCGGCAAGCCCGCCAAGGGCATGCGCGCCGGCTACATCGCCTCCGAATTCACCGACCCGCTCGACGTCGCGGTGCTCGACGCGCTGCTGGAAATCGGCGTCACCCCGGTGCCGGTCGAACTCGCGCCGCTGCCTTACGAGGCGCTGCAGAACATCCTGTTCGCCGAGGGGGCGGCGGCCTTCGAGGACATGACGCTCGATGACCGCGACGACATGCTGACCCGGCAGGACCCCGGCGCCTGGCCGAACAGCTTCCGCAAGGCCCGCTTCATGTCCGCCGTCGACCACATCCAGCTCGAACGCCTGCGCCGCCAGACCATGCGCGAGATGGACGCGCTGTTCGGCCGCGTCGATGTGATGATCGCCCCGATCGTGACGGGGAAAATGACCATCATCGGCAACATGACCGGCCATCCCGGCCTCGCCGTGCGCACCGGCTTCGCCGAGCTGCGCACGCGGGAAATGCCGGCCTTCCTCAACGCGGCCGTGCAGGAGAAGGAGGGGCCGACGCACACCGTGCCGCACGCCATCTCCATCCTCGCGCCGCTGTTCGACGAGGCGGCGGCGCTGACGGTCGGCCAGGCGCTGGAGCAGGCGATGGGGGCATCCGCGCGGCGGCCGCCTTTAGGTTGAGGCAAGCTAGACTTTACTATCCGTTTGCCGCGGACTCCCCGGGGAGGGCGCGAAGCAAACGGATAAAAGTTTTTTGCTCCTTTTTTTCAAAAAAGGAGCGCTTTCTTCCCTTCTCTATCTCAGAAGTTGAAATAGTACGGCACACACCCCGACTTCCCCGCCGCGTTGGCGGCATTGCTGTATTCCAGCTGGAACTCGAAATACGACGCGGTCACCCCGCTGACGAATACCGATGAAGGATAGGGGTTGGCGGTGTAATACTGATTGGCCGAGGGCGAGGTGTAGGTGTTGGTGCCGAAATTCCACGCGCATTTGTCGCCGATCTCGTTGCCGGACTTGTCGTACCAACCATTCCCATAGGGGTCGGTGATCGCCTCGATGATCTCATGGGTGGCGACATTGGCGACGAGATCGGCATAGGGGCCGTAGTTCAGGCCGCCGACCATCGCGTTCGGGGTCGACTGGCCGCCGGCCTGGCAGGCGGCGGGGTTGCCATAGGGCATGTTGGCGTAGATCACCGGGCCGCTCACCGCGCCGGCCGGCGTCGGGATCGAGGCGGTATAGGACGAGTGATAGGCGCAGTATTGGGTATAGGCGCAGGATTTGCTGGTCGCGCCGGTGCAGGAACCCTGGCCCGACGAAGTGAACATCATGAAGATCTTGTTCGGCCCCGGCGTCCAGCCGGCCGCGCCGATCGCGCGGGTGAGCTCGGTTTTCAGCTGGGAATCCGTCATGCAGTTGCCCGGCGTTGCGGTATCGGTGCAGGCGGAGCGCGGATAGGCCGCGGTGTCGAGGTAGGTGCCAGCGAGTCCGCCCTGGTTGACGAAGGGCGAGGCCGCGCTGGTCTGGTAGTACTGTGTCGCGACGTTGGCGAGGTGGTTGGCCATCAGCAGCTGCGCCATCCGGTTGTTCACCGACTGGTAGTTGCCGGCCATCGTGGTCGCGCTACCGTCGCGCAGCTTGCCAGTTTTGGGCAGCCAGTAGATCGTGTAGATCTCAAGGCTGGTTTGCGCCCCCGCGGTCACCTTGGGGTTCATGACCTGCCCGCCATTGTATCTGAGCGCGACGCTGCCGGCCTGCCCAGCGGCAAGCCCGTGCTTGATGCGGGCCTGGTGCCCGGCCACGCTGGGATGCACATGGATGTGATTGCCGCCATCGCCGAGATGGTTGAGGGCCGGCGCCAGGCCTGCCTTTTCCGCCGCCGACAGCGGGATATCCATGATCGAGGGGCGTTGCGTGCCTTGTGCGGCGGCCGTCGCCTGCGCGGCCATGGCAAGGGCGCCGATGAGTCCGGCGATAGCGTAGCGAAACAGCATGATCGAGGTTTCCCCATCCCTTTTGGCGCGGACGGGCGCACGGATGTACGCCGCGAGCCTGTCTCATAACGTAACGCGGCTGTGCCGAGTGCGCCAGCGCGCATGCCGCCGTGTAACACCTTCTTGAATGCCCGTCCGCCCGGCCGCCCCGCTGGCCATGCCGCGCGCGCCGGTGCAGGATGCGTCGACGTGAACAGCGGAGGGCACCATGCGTCGTCGTACCATGCTTGCGGGGAGCGCGGTGGCGCTCGCCGCCCCGAAAATTGCCGCGGCTCAGGGCAGCCGGGTGCTGAAATTCGTCCCCCAGGCCGATCTCGCCCTGCTCGACCCGGTGCAGACCACCGCCTTCGTCACCCGCAACCACGCGCTGCTGGTGTTCGACACGCTCTACGGGGTAGACGCCAACTGGAAGGCGCAGCCGCAGATGGTCGCCGGCCATGTCGTCGAGAATGACGGCAAGACCTGGAAACTCACGCTCCGCGACGGGCTGAAATTCCACGACAACACCCCGGTGCTGGCGCGCGACGTGGTCGCGAGCCTCAACCGCTGGGGCAAGCGCGACAGTTTCGGCCTGGCGATGATGGCCGCCACCAACGAGATCACCGCCCCCTCCGACAGCGTGGTCGAGATCCGCCTCAAAAAGCCCTTCCCCCTACTGCCCGACGCGCTCGGCAAGACCGGGGCCAACACCGCGGCGATCATGCCGGAGCGGCTGGCGAAAACCGACGCCTTCGCCCAGGTCACTGAGATGGTCGGCTCCGGCCCGTTCCGCTTCGTCGCCAACGAGCGCGTGCCGGGCTCGCGCGCGGTCTACGAGAAATTCGCCGGCTACGTGCCGCGCCCGAGCGGAAGCGCCAGCCTGATGGCCGGCCCGAAAATCGCCAATTTCGATCGCGTCGAATGGATCACCATCCCCGACGCGGCAACGGCGGCGGCGGCGCTGCAATCCGGCGAGATCGACTGGTGGGAGCAGCCGACCACCGATTTCTGGCCGGCGCTGAAGCGCAACCCCAATATCGCGCTCGAAGTCACCGACAGCACCGGCGGCTACGGCATCGTCCGCTTCAACTTCGTCAACCCGCCCTTCGACAACCCCGCGATCCGCCGCGCCGCGCTCGCCGCCGTCAGCCAGGCCGACGTGATGCAGGCGATCGCCGGCACCGATCGGGCGATGTGGCGCGACAAGGTCGGCTTCTTCCTGCCCGACACGCCCATGGCGAGCGACGCCGGGATGGAGGCGCTGCGCGAACCGCCCGATCTCGATCGCGCCCGCAAAATGCTCGTGGAATCCGGCTACAAGGGCGAGAAGCTGGTCTTCCTGGTCGCCACCGACCTGCCGAGCCTCAACGCGCAAGGCCAGGTGGTCGCCGATGCCTGGCGCAAGATCGGCCTCAACGTCGATTTCCAGGCGCTCGACTGGGGCACCGTCATCCAGCGCCTCGCCAGCCAGCAGCCGGTCGACAAGGGCGGCTGGAACGCCTTCAGCAACTCCACCGCGGGGGTCAACACCTTCAACCCCGCCGCCCACAACTACATCCGCGGCAGCGGCAAGACGGCGACCTTCGGCTGGTCCGATATTCCCAAGCTGGAGGAACTGCGCAACGCCTGGTTCGACGCGCCGGACCAGGCCGCGCAGGCGGCGATCTGCCGGGAGATGCAGCGCGTGTCGTTCGAAACCGTGCCCTATATCCCGACCGGGGTGTTCTTCCAGCCGACGGCCTATCGCGCCAATCTGCGGGACGTGCCGCGCGGGTTTCCGCAGTTTTATGGGGTGCGTAGGGGGTAGCGCAGCAAACGGATAGAAGTTTTTTGGTTCTTTTTTTCAAAAAAGAACCGCTTCCTTCCCTTCAATGCCCATAAACCAAACTCGGCAACCACAAGGTGAGCCAAGGCACGTAGGTGATAATCCCGAGCACCACCACCAACAGAACCAGGAAGGGCAGGATCCCGCGGATCACCTCGCCGATCGGCGCGGTCGAGATGGTTGAGAGCACGTAGAGATTGAGCCCGACGGGCGGGTGCACCAGGGCGATCTCCATGTTGTGGGTGAAGATGATGGAGAAATGCACCGGGTCCACCCCGAGCGGCCCCAAGGCCGGTGCGAGGATCGGCAGCACCAACAGAAGGGCCGCCACCACTTCGAGGAAGCAGCCGAGCAGCAGCAACAGCACGTTGATCGCCAGCAGGAATTGCCAAGTCGCGAAATGGTGGTCGAGCACCCATTTCACCAGCAGCGCTGGCACGCCGGACTGCGTCATCCAATGCCCGAAGGCGAGCGCGGTGGCGACGATCAGCATGATGGTGCCGGCGCTTTTCAGCGCATCGGCGATCACGCTGAAGAGTTGGTTGAACTGGAAGCCCTTGTAGAACACCAGGCTCACCAGTAGCGCCACCGCGGCCGCGATGGCCGCCGCCTCGGTGACGGTAACGATGCCGCCATAGATGCCATAGAGCACAATCACCGGGACCATCAGCGCCGGGATGGCGCGGCGGGTGACGCGCAGCCGTTCCGCCAGCGGCAGTTTCGGCTCCATCGGGAAATTCCGCCGCCGCGCGTCGTACCACACCCAGGCAAAGAACGCGGCGGCCTGGAGCAGGCCCGGCAAAATGCCGGCAAGAAAAAGGCGGGGCACCGACTGCTCGGCGACGATGCCGTAGAGGATGAGCGCCAGCGAGGGCGGGATGACGATCCCGATCGTGCCGGAGGCGCCGATGACGCCGAGCGCGAAGGAGCGCGGATAGCCCTTCTCGATCATCGCCGGCAGCAGGATGGTCCCCATCGCCAAGGCGGTCGCCACCGAGGAGCCGCAGATCGCCGCGAACAGGGTGCAGGAGACCACGGTGACCAGCCCGAGCGAGCCGCGAATGCCGCCGAGCCAGGCGGCCGAGACATCCACCAGCGCTTTCGCCACCCCCCCCTGGCGCATGAAGGCGGCCGCCATCACGAACAGCGGCAGAGACATCAGGGTGGAGGAGTTGAGCGCGTCGATCACCACCTGGGCGACGCCGATCAGTGGCTCGCCGGTGCTGACGAACAGCACGGCGGCGCAGGCCCCGAGCACCAGGAAGATCGGCATCCCAAAGGCGAGCAGGCCGAAGAACAGCAGCAGGAAGAGGAAGCCCATCATGGCGGCTCAGTGCCCCATGCCGGTCGGCATCTCATGCTCCGGCACGTGGCCGACCGTCATGCTTGCCGGGTCGAAATGCAACGTGTAGCGCCCCAGGCGGATGGCGTAGCGTACCCCCATCAGCACGCCCCCGGCCGGCAAGGCGGCATAGTAGATCCACATCGGGAAGGACAGGTCGGTCGAGCTGTGCTCATCGAGCTGGATGGCGGACTGGGTGATGGTGAGGCCGTACCAGGCCATCCCCGCGCAGAAGGCGAGCGCGACGAGGCAGTTGACGATCTCCATCCAGCGCTGGCCGTTGGGGCCGACCAGGCGCAGCACCAGGTCGGGCCGCACATGGCCATCGGTGCGCACGAGCTGGCTTGAGATGATCATCACCCCCCAGACGATGAGGTAGACGATCACCTCCTCCGCCCAGCTGATGGCGTTGGCGGGGAAGGCGTAGCGGCCGGCCACCTGCACGATCCCCACCAGCATGGCGAGCGCGCCGAGCACGCCGACGAGCAGCCGCTCCACACGGTCCCACCAGGTATCCGGTCTTTTCACCTGCTCAGACCGCCGAGCCGATCGCCTGTTTGACATAGCCGACCACCTCGGTGGACAGCTTGGCCTCGGCGACGAGCTGGTCGAGCTGGGCCAGCATGGCCTTGCGGGAGGTGGAGAGTTCCTCCGCGGAGGGGTCCTTGAAGACCACGCCGTTGGCTTCCAGCACCTTGCGCGCATTGGCCTGCGAGGCGTGCGAGCCCTTGCGGTAGGCGGCGATATTCTCGGCCCACAGATCGATCATCAGCTTCTGCTGGGCCGCGGAGAGCTTGGCCCAGAAGGCTTTCGAGACCATCGGGATGTACTGGCCCATGAACTGGTGGTCGGCATAGGAGTATTTCACCCCGGCCTCCCACAGCTTGGCGGAGTTGCAGCTTTCATCGGTGGAGACGAAGGCGTCGAAGGTGCCTTGCGAGAGGGCGAGCGGCACGTTCGGCCAGGCGGTGGTGTTGGCGATGGCGCCGGCGAATTTGATGCGCCAGGAAATCGCGGCGCCACCGGGCGAGCGGATTTTCAGGCCTTTCAGGGCGGCGAAACTGTCGAGCTTGGTCTTGGTGGAATACCAGTTCTGATAACCGAGATCGATCCACGGGCCGAGAATCTGGGTACCCAGCTTGGTCATCAACTGCTGGCCGACGAACTGGCCGGCCTTGCCGTCGGTGGCGGCGT
>CAIWAJ010000212.1:0-1876 GCA_903910565.1 uncultured Rhodospirillales bacterium | reverse complement strand
GAGCGGGTCCACCATGACGGCACGGTGGAAACCCCGCTCGACGAGGCGGCGGTGCGCGCGGCCGTGCGCAAGCTGAAGGCCGCCGAGGTGAAGGCGGTTGCGGTCTGCTTCCTCTACGGTTTCGTGCGCCCCGATCACGAGGCGGCGGCGATGCGCATCGTCGCCGAGGAATTTCCCGAGGTGTTCGCCTGTGCCTCGCACCAGGTCGCACCGGAGTTCCGCGAGTTCGAGCGGCTCTCCACCGCGGTGGTGAACGCCTATCTCGGCCCGGTGATGCAGGGCTACATCACCCGGCTCGCGGCCCGGGTGAAGGAGCTCGGCGTCACCGCCACGCCGCATCTTACCCAGTCCAACGGCGGCGTGATCGGCTTCGACGCCGCCGCCCGGCTGCCGGTGCGCACCGTGCTGTCCGGCCCCTCCACCGGCGTGGTCGGCGCCCAGGCGATCGGCAAGCTCGCGGGGATTTCCGATCTCATCACCTTCGACATGGGCGGCACCAGCACCGACGTCGCGCTGCTCGCCAATGGCGAATGCCGGCTGGCGTCCGAGGCCACGGTGCACGGCTACCCGATCAAGGCGCCGATGCTGGATATCCACACCGTTGGCGCCGGCGGCGGTTCGATCGCCTATGTCGATAGCGGCGGGCTGCTGAAGGTCGGCCCGCGCTCGGCCGGCGCCCATCCCGGCCCGGTTTGCTACGATCTGGGGAATACCGAGCCGACGGTGACCGACGCCAATGTGGTGTTGCAGACGCTGAACCCGGAATACCTCTTGGGCGGGCGGATGAAGGTGAACCAGGAGCTTGCGCGGGCTGCCATCGGCCGACTCGCCGCCCAGCTTGGCATGGGCGTGATGGAAACCGCCCAGGGCATTCTCTCGGTGGTGACGGCGAACATGGCCAAGGCCATCCGGGTGATCTCCGTGCAGCGCGGGCATGATCCGCGCGACTATACGCTGGTGGCGTTCGGCGGCGCCGGGCCGGTGCACGCCGCCCGCCTCGCCCGCGAGTTGGACATCACCCGCATCATGGTCCCTCGCAATCCCGGCATCCTCTGCGCCATGGGCCTGCTGCTGACCGATCTGCGCGCCGATTTCGCCTCCACCCGCCTCACGTTGCTGGAGCCGTTGGCGAGTGCGGCGACCGAGGCGGCCTTCGCCGATCTCGCGGCGCAAGCCGACGCCTGGTTCGCCGAGGAGCACATCCCGGCCGCCGATCGCCGCATCACCCGCACGGTGGATATGCGCTACGCCGGGCAGAACTACGAACTCCCCATCGCGCTGCCGGAGGGGCCGGTCACCCAGGCCAGCCTCGACGCCCTGGCCGAGGGCTTCGCCGCCGCGCATCGCCGCATGTACGGCTTCGTCGCCGAGGAGGAGCCGGTGCAGCTCGTCACCTTCCGCATCGAGGCGGCGGGCAGCGTGGAGAAGGCCGAGTTCAAGCCGCGCGCCGATGCCGGGCCGGATGCCTCCGCCGCCCTGATCGGCAGCCGCGACGTGTGGCTGCCCGAGGCCGGCGGCTTCGTCGCCTGCCCGGTGTATGACCGCGAGAAGCTCGATGCCGGCAATGAGATCGAAGGCCCCGCCATCGTCGAGCAGATGGATGCCACCACGGTGATCCTTCCCAACCAGCGGGCAAAAGTGGAACCATATCTCAACCTGATCGTGGAGAGCGTTTGATGGACATCGCGGTCGATCCGATCACTGTCGAGGTCATCGGCAGTTCCTTCGCCTCCATCGCCGAGGAGATGGGCGAGGCACTGGTGCGCGCCTCCTACTCCACCAACATCAAGGAGCGGCGGGACTGCTCGACGGCGCTGTTCGACACCGCGGGGAATACGCTGTGCCAGGCCGAGCATATCCCGATGCATCTCGGCAG
>CAIWAJ010000211.1:0-2568 GCA_903910565.1 uncultured Rhodospirillales bacterium | reverse complement strand
TCAACCGCCCGATCCATCGCGCCTGCACGAGATTGCCGGGCTGCCACAGCCCCGCCCGGCTGCGCGACTGACCGCCACGCGCGAGGCCGCGATGCGCGCCATGTGCCTCGGTCATCACGGTCGCCAGCGCGTCCGCTTCGCCGAAGGGGCGAACGTCGAGAATGATGCCGGGTTCTTCCCATTCCATGCCCGCAGTATAGCCTAAGCTGGTCCGCGACGGGCCAGTCGTCGCACAGGGAAAGGAAATCGGAGTCATGCAAGGCAAAGTTCAGGGCCGCGTCGCCCTCGTCACCGGCGGTGGCCGCGGCATCGGCCGCTCCATCGCGCTCAAGCTCGCCTCCGAGGGCGCGCATGTCGTGGTCAATGATCTCGATGCCGCCCCGGCGGACGAGGTGGTGGCCGAAATCAAGGCGATGGGCGGCGAGGCGGTTGCCTTCCCCGGCTCGGTCACGGTGCCGGAATTCGGCGAGATGTTCGTCCAGAAGGCGATGGACACTTACAAGTCGGTCGACATCATCGTGAACAACGCCGGCTACACCTGGGACAACGTCATCCAGAAAATGGAGGACGAGCAGTGGTACGCCATCATCGACTGCCACCTCACCGCCCCCTTCCGCATCCTGCGCGCCGCCCAGCCGCGCATTCGTGACCTCTCACGCGCCGAAGCGGCGGCCGGGACCGGCTTCCACCGCAAGGTCGTCAACATCTCCTCGGTCTCCGGCACCGGCGGCAATGCCGGCCAATCCAACTACAGCGCGGCGAAAATGGGCATCGTCGGCCTCACCAAGACGCTGGCCAAGGAATGGGGCCGCTACAAGGTGAACGTCAACGCGGTCGCCTTCGGCTTCATCCGCACCCGCCTCACCGAGGCCACCGCCGATTCGGGCGCGCGGATCGACATCGAGGGCCGCCAGATCCGCGTCGGCATCAACCCTGACCGCGCGAAGGACATCGAGCAGACCATCCCGCTCGGCCGCGGCGGCACCCCGGAGGAGGCGGCGGGCGCCGTCTATCTCTTCTGCATCCCCGAGTCCGACTACGTCTCCGGCCAGCTCCTGGTCTGCGGCGGCGGCTCGGCGCCGGGCTGAGCCGGCTGTCAGCCCTGCCGGGCGCGACCGCCCGGCAGGGCACGCAGCAATGGGCGGGTCAGCAGATGGTCGATCCGCTCGTCGAGCGAGCCGATGTTGAAGGGCTTGCGGATCATCAGCTCGGCCGCGACCTCTTCCTCGTCCTCAAGCTCGGCGTGGCCGGTCATCAGCAGGGTGCGCAGCGCCGGGCGGATGCGCAGCAGCTCATCGATCACCTGGCGGCCGTTCATGCCGGGCATGACGTAATCGACCAAAGCCAGCTCGATGGAGGCATCACGGGCGATATGGGCGATAGCATCGTCGCCGGTTGCCACGAGTTCGACCGAATAGCCGCGTTCGGTGAGCATTTCGCCGGTCATGGCCCGCACATCGTCGTCATCGTCCACCACAAGGATGCGGGCGCGGCGGCGGGGGGCGTTGCGGGTCTCGATGGGATCGCGCGCGGGAACGGGCTCGGTGGTCGCGCGGGGGAGCAGCAGCGTGACGGTGGTGCCCTGGCCGAGCTGGCTCTCGATGCGCACATCGCCGCCGGACTGCTGGGCGAGGCCGTGCACCTGCGACAGGCCAAGCCCTGAGCCGCGGCCGGGGCCTTTGGTGGTGTAGAACGGCTCGAACACCCGGGCCAGCACCTCGGGCGCCATGCCGGTGCCGGTATCGCTGACGCGGACAGCGACATATTCGCCGGGCGCGAGATTGCCGCCCGGCAGATCCTGGGTGACGTTGCGGGTCGAAATCGTCAGTACGCCGCCTTCCGGCATGGCGTCACGGGCGTTGATGGCGAGGTTGATGACCGCGGCCTCGATCTGCCCGGGGTCAACCATCGCCGGCCACAAATCCTGCACCAGGTCATGCTGGATGCGGATGGTGCGACCGAGCGTGCTGCCGAGCAGGTTGGAGAGCGCGATGATCGCGAGGTTGAGATCGGTCGGCGAGGGCAGGAGTCGCTGACGGCGGGAGAAGGCGAGGAGCTGGCCGGTCAGCTTGCCGCCGCGCTCAGCCGCCTGCAACGCGTTGTCGACGAGGCGAAGAAGGTTGTCCTGCCCGGCCGGCATGCGGCTGCGCATGAGGTCGAGCGCGCCGACGATGGCGGTGAGCAGGTTGTTGAAATCATGTGCGATCCCGCCGGCGAGCTGGCCGACGGCCTGAAGCTTCTGGGCCTGACGCAGCGAGGTTTCCGACTTTTCGCGCTCCGCCATTTCCACTTGGAGGCGGTTGCGGCTTTCGGTGAGATCGCGCGTGCGCTCGGCGACGCGGGCCTCGAGCGAGCTGTTGAGCTCCTGCAATTGCCGCTGCTGCACGTTGAGCGCGCTCGCCATGTCGTTGAAGGCGACGGCGAGGCTGCCGAATTCCGACTTAGCCCGGATAATTCACGAGTGGCTGACGGGCATGGGACAAGCCGCTGATATAATGTAGGATTTGGTTGTTGAAGCCGATCCCATCAGATCCCGGAAGCGCATGCCCGTCAAAGTTGAATCTAGCC
>CAIWAJ010000210.1:0-1608 GCA_903910565.1 uncultured Rhodospirillales bacterium | reverse complement strand
CTACGTGCTCAACACTTTCCTGCCGCTACGCCTCGGCGAGATCGCTCGCGTGCTGCACTACGCCGCCCGTACCCGGGCCGACCCCGCCTATGTGCTGGCGAGCATCGTGGTGGAGCGCGCGTTCGACGTAGTGGCGGTGGCGGTGATTCTCGCCGGGCTCTCCGCCGCCGGCGTGCTGAGCGGCGGCGCCGCGCTCATTTGGGCGCTCGCGATGGCCGCCGTCGCACTCGGCGTGCTCGCCGCCGCCGTGCTGCTGGATGCCTCGCCCCGGCTGCGCCGCCTCGTCTGGTTCGTCGCCCTGCCGTTCAACGCCCGCATTCGCGTGGTGGTGCTGGATACCGCCTGGTCGATCCGCGAAGTGCTGCTGGAAAGCGGGGCCAACTGGGCACGCATCCTCGGCCAGAGCATTGCGATGTGGGGGCTCTACCTCATGTCCTACCGGCTGCTCTCCCTCGCCAGCGGCATCGGGTTTGAGCGGTTGTTCGACATCATCCACGGCACCCCGCTGGCGCCCGCGCTGCTCACCACGTTGCGCGCTGGCACCGGCGAGGCCATTCCGCTGCTGCTCTACAGCTTCGTGCCCTTCGCGCTCATCCTCGGCTACGCGCTGGCGGCGCGGCGCACCGGGCTCAGCCTGCGCGGCGATATCTCGCTGCTGTCGAGCCCGCTGCTCTACGCCCACCGCTCCGCCCGCGCCCGCAGCCGTTTCCTGGAGACCGAGCAGTATGACGGGTTCCTGGTGCGCCGCTTCAGCGGCACCGGCGATCTGGTCGCGGACTTCGAGATGCACGCCATCGATGACGCGGTGGTGCAGCGCATGTTCCGCGGCGGGTCGGACGCGTTGACGGCGATGGTGCGTGTCGGCGGCGCACTGCAAATCCGCAAATACGCGCGCGGCGCCGCGGCCGATAAGCTGGAGGCGCAGCATGATTGGCTCGCACGCCACGCCGCCGATCTGCCGGTGGTGCGCCTCGCCACCCGCTCCCGAGCCGGGCGACGCTTCCTCTACGACATGGAATTCTCGCCGACCTCGCGTGACCTTTTCGATGTCATCCACACCTACGATACCGCGCGCGGCTGGGGCATTTTGCAGGACGTGCTGGCCCATATCGCCGCCCAGCACGCCGCCAGCGCCGGGCCGGACGCCGATGACGCCATTGTCGCGCGCTATGCGGCGGAAAAAATCGCCGCCAATCTCACGGCGATCCGCGCTGCTTATCCGCCCTTTTTCGAGCACTCCGACGTCTCGGTGAACGGCGCCGATTTCGATCTCACCCTGCTCGACCGCTTCGCCGCGCCAGGCTTCCTGCCGCCACGACTCGCGCTGCGCGGCACCGCTGATATTCATGGCGATCTCACCATCGAGAACATCTTGGCCGATCCCGCGCGGCCCGGTGGGTGGTTCCTGATCGACCCCAATATCGGCAACGTGTTTGAATCGCCGCTGCTCGACTACGCCAAGCTGATGCAATCCCTGCATCTCGGCTACGAATCGCTCAACCGCGACGCCACCTGCGCCTTCGCCGCCGGCGAACTCACCGTGCCGATCCTGCGCACTGCGCAGTATGACCTGCTGTATCGGCAGATGGTGGACTGGCTGACGGCGCG